>JAIRUC010000104.1 GCA_031254615.1 Treponema sp.
TTTGTTATTTCGCCGTAAGAGACTGTAACGGGATGGCCGTTGTTGTCCGCCGCGGTGAGCGTAACACCGTGCGCGGGGCTGACAGTTATATTGTTATCCGCAAAATCGGCAAACGCTATGCCGCTTGTAGTCCCGTCATCGAATATCAGCCGTACCGCAAGCCCTGACAGGTCGAGCGTCTCTTCGTGCGAATAGATCATTTTGTCCGGCTGCGCCGTAATTTCCATATCCTCGACTATTTTGTCAAGCGTTGCGGGGAAGGTATATGACAGGGTAACGCTGCTGCCTGAGTTATCTGATACATCAGCGTCCTGCGAGTTGACAGAAGCGGTTTCCAGACCAGTGAAGGTAAAGCCGCTTGCCGCTGTCAGCGTTACGGTTGCAGTGTACTCCACGCCGCCCAGAAACAGGCTGTCATCCGGCGACCATGTTACGGTTCCTGCGGTAACATTATCCGTGTTTACGACCGCGGCCCCGGACGGAGAGGCGGCCTTGACCGGCGCGGCAATATTGATTGAGACTCCTGTTATGGGTGTTGGGTCTTTGTTGGGATCAACAACCGTTACGGTAAAAGCCGCGGTTTTTCCCTGATAGGTTACGGTTATGGTTTGGTCTCCTTCTGTGTTTTTGTCATAGCCTCTGGTGGTATAACCGGTTACTGCTACGGTTATGGTTGAACCGTCGCTATAGGTTGCGGTTATAACCATGCCGTTAAGATCAAGGTTTTCTCCCAGATTGTACGAGGTTTTTGTTGGCTGTGTTGTTACGGCAATGCTATCAAGTGTTTTGCCGTCGTCACCGCCGCTGCAGGCCGCAAAGCAAAGAGCGATTGCCAGCACAAGAGCGGCAAGCCCGAACAGGTGCGCGAAACGCGCCATAAATGTGTTTTTCATGTTAAAACTCCTTATTCTACGCCGCGTGAGCGGCGATTTTAATTGGAAGGCTCCACAACGCGGAGCCAAAACTCCTTTATATTTACTCTGATATATAAAAGAGCCGGTATCCCCGCGATACGGAAACCCGGCGTTTTTTCAATTAAATGAGAAAAATATGTTGTAATGTTGATTATTTTAGAGCGAGTTACATGGGGGGGGGGGGGGGGGAATCTCCAGCACGCCCGATGGGGCTGGGGATGGGCAAGTGCTAAACACCCCGGCGCCGGACAAATCTCCACACAATGAACCAATACCGGCTGGATTTATCCCGCTCCGTAGGTGCGCGCCGAGCACGCCGCGGTCAGACGGAGGTACGCAACAGTCTGTTAAAAAGTTACTAATAGCGATCTCCTTCCCAACTTAGTTCCAGCACGCTCGATGAGTGTGCAGATGAGCAAGGACTACAGACCCCTTCCCCATTGATAAAAATTCCTTTCAATATGAACATACTACCATATTCAAAGTAAAGATGTCAAAACAAAAAGCTGATTACCGGGGCGAATTTTCAGAAAGCCGGCTCTGTTTTCGGGTATTTCCAATTTTAAAAAAAATAACCGATAATAGAAGATAGCAGGAATAAAAGTTTGTCTACATATATAAAACTGATTCTGGCTCTAATTATCTCGGTTTTTCTATTTGCCGGTATGTTCTTTTTACTGGACATTGAGCCGCTGGATTATATACGCACTCATCTGTACAACCCCTCCCTTGTAAATTCCATTGTTAAAGAAAATGAAAAAGCCGCTGAAATTGTCCAAAGCCACATTTTGGAACTTCAAAACAGATTCACCGCCACTCTGAATGAACCGGCGGTACAAAGCAGCTTCCTTTACAATCAAACTGCCGGGGATATTTACGAACGTTCAAGAGTTTTTGGAATACTTGCAGAATCAATCAACGGGCTTCAGGCGGTGCAGTTTATTGACAGCAACGGAGTAAGGATTCACTACTCAACTTCCGCCCGCGACATAATCAGCCAGAGCAGTAATTCCGCCACTTACCGCAATTATACCGATGACAGCCGCGCACTGCCCTATGACACTATCAGCGTAGGCGCAAACGAAAATTCCAATTACACCATGGATGATTCTCATGACAGAATAATTTTTTCGTTTCCGTTTTTCGACTCAATGGATGTTTACAGAGGAACCGCGCTTTTTACACTTTCCGTCAGGGCGCTTGCCGAAAAACTTATCGCCGAGGGAAGCCTGAAACCAAATGACGATGTTTCGGTTATCAGGATACCGCAGGGCGTTGTTTTTGGAAGTCCCGACACTTCAAAATCCGTTATCTTAGAAAAAGTTTCCTCTGTTTGGAACGCCGGTTTGCAGGAATACATCACCCTTGATGCACAGGACGCCGGCGTTAAATATGCCCTGATTTCAACAAAAACCGGCAATGGGTTGTTTTTTGGGCGCTTAATAAACGACTCGATTTTTTCCATTCCCGACTCAATGAAGATTATTCTTCAGCTTTCAATGTTCCTTACATTATTTCTTACTTTATATTTCATTATTAATTTTAAGCCCCATCCTGTAACGCTGGTACAAAACCGGATTAAAAAACTCAGAGAAAATCTTTTTGAACAATTATACATTAAGAAAACCGGACAGGACAGGGTAAAATGGATACTGGAACTTGAACAGCGCCGGGACGAAATTCGCCATGAATTAAAACACAAAATTAAAATAAGCCGCAATCTTAAAAATAAAATTGATGATATAATTGATACAGCATGGGATGAACTGTTAGCTGTTATGAAATCCGGCTGCGATTTGGCTTCACTGGAGGAAATAGTTAAAACCCGTACTGTAAAAATAGAAAAATCAAAAGCCGAAAATCCTGAAAAAGATGAAATCTTAAAAGATGAAATCTTAAAAGATGAAATCTTAAAAATCGAAGAAGCAGAGGCGCTTGAAGAAATTGAAGAAGTCGAAGAAATTGGCGATGCGGAAGAAGTTGGTGAAATAGAAGAAATTGAAGAAGCAGGAGCGCTTGACGAATTAGAGCTTCAAGAAGCGGAAGAGATTGAAGAATTAGAAGAAATTGAGGAAGATGAAATCTTAGAGATTGGCAAAGCGGAAGAAATTAAGTCCTACACTGAAATTCAAATATCAACCGGTCTGTTAAAAGCCGCCGGTGAAATCCTTGCAAAAGTAAAAAAAGAAGAAGCAAAAGCCCTCGTACCTGTCCGTACCAGAAAGGGACTTCTGGAACTTGCGGCAGAATTTCTTAAATCAAAAGAAAGTAAAAAGGCAAGAGAGACGGTTGAAGAAATTGAAACTATCGAAGCGGAAAAACCCTCTCCGAAAGGGCTTCTGGCTCTGGCATCAATAACCAAGGCAAAATCTGCACCTGCGACGCTGTCAACAGCTAATTTTTCGGTACGGGAAGCGGAACCCGATAATTATCCCGATGTTGACGAGGACGGACAGGAGTTGTTATTTGAAATGGAAGTAGTCTCTCCGTTCTCTTCAATGTTTTCATCTCTTGATGATGAAAAAGAAAACGTTACTTCATCAATGAGCGCGGATTAACAGTAACACCGTTTTTATAAACCATAAAATGCAGATGCGGACCGGTACTCAGGCCGGTACTTCCGACATCGCCGATACGCTCTCCGGTGCCGACATACGCGCCGGTTCTTGTCCTGATAACACTTAAATGACCATAGAGTGTACGGTAACCGGAATGGTGGTTAATAACCACATGATTCCCAAAAACAGGATCATACCCAACCTTGCTGACACGGCCTGCCATTGCCGCTCTTACGGGAGTCCCCGTCCCCCCCCTGATATCAAGACCGGAGTGAAACTGACGGCGGCCTCCGTTAAAGGGGTCTATTCTGTAACCATAAGGTGAAGTTATCGCGCCGTTTACAGGCCATATAAACAAATCGCCGTTGATTTCCTGAAGACTGACCCAATCAAGCTGCGCCCCGGGAATAAACAGTTCTGTTCCTGCCCTTATTTTATTGTAAAAAAGCTCATTTGCGATTTTTATATCTTCCGGCTCAACCTTGTATTTTTCGGCTATAGAACCAATGGTATCCCCGTTTTTGATTGTGTGCAAAACTCCATCCTGATTGGGGATTTTCAAAACTTTTCCAATCTGTAACAGACGGGTATTCGCTATCTTGTTCACAGAAATAATCGTACCCTGATTAAGCCCTTTATTGACCGCAAGGGTACTGATATTTTCACCCTGTGTAACCGTGTGGGTATCGTAGAGCAGGACACGGGTTTTAGACAGCAACTCCGGCTCAAGAATAGCACTCTCAAAAGATGCCAGCGCTAATGTAATGTCCTCATCATAGAAACTTCCGCCGCCAATACCGTTCTCATTATCCGGAATTTCCTGCGGTTTTTGGGAAAAACCGGGATTAATGAGGGAAAACAGGTATAATACTACTGCGAGTCTGAAGACAATTCTGCCATTATCAATAGAAAACCGCATATTTCAAGTATATTACAAAATTTATGATTTTGCAATAAGTTAATCAGAAACTTCAGTTTCCGATTAACTTCCTTATAATCGGCAGTTTGTATACCGAAGGTATGCAAACTGCAGGTCTTGATAGACAACCAACCGGGTTGTCTATCAAGACCCATCGTCATTACTTTCTAGTTTCTTGATTAAATCCCGAATTTCTGCGGCTTGTTCATATTCTTCTTCGGCAACTGCCTGTTCCAGTTGTTCCAGAAGGGACTTGTTTTTATCATCGGGGGTCTCTTCAAGGGGTTCAAGGAAGAAATCCAGAGGGATACCGGTCTGCTCTATAACAGAGGCAAAAATAAAAATGGGGCATTTTTTACGGACAGCAATAGCAATAGCGTCCGAAGCCCGGCTGTCCAGAATAAGGGGGTTTTCATTTGAATATTCGCCGCCGGTCATTACAAGGCGGGCGTGGAAAGTGTCATCCTTTAACTCATAAATTTCAATTCTTTTAATTGAAAGGTTTACATGGTTTAACATATTGAGGAACAGATCGTGCGTCATCGGACGCGCAAGAGCCTTTCCTTCTAAGGCAAGCAAAATGGACTGCATTTCCAAAGTACCAATAAAAATCGGTACTGCCGAATCAATGCCGCGCGGTTTTAACAGCACTGCGTTGCCATGCCTGACCTTTACTACAGACCAGATATCACTAACCAGCATTTCCCGCATTTGAATCCCTCAACTAATCGCGTCAATAAGTCCATTAAGAAGAATGTGGCTTTTTTCATTTGCAGCAGACTTTTTGACTTCAATGGAAGAAAATGTTTCGCTTGCTTCCGACAGCATAGAATGAGCCTTCTCTTCGGACTCAGCTAAAACGCCCGCAGAGGTCAAAGCGTTAATTAGCTCTTCCACTTCCGGCACGGCAGCGCCGTTTATTTTAGCCGCATGAAAACAATAGTATACCATCTCGCGCTTTTTTGGATATCTTGTCAGATACAACAGAACAGGCAGGCTCTTTTTTCCTTCAACTACATCATCTCCGCGCAGTTTACCCGGAACTCCTGTTGTCAGATTTTTTACATCATCCAGTATCTGAAAGCCAATTCCCAATTTTTCGGCGGCATTGCCAAACTTCAAAGCTGTTTCCACGCTGGCGCCTGCGGTGTATGCTCCGGTTTCGGCGGCTAACCGCGCAAGACTGCCGGTTTTAAGCCCGCACATAACAAAATATTCGTCAATTGTCGGAATAAACGAAACTTGTTTATGCCAACTGATGTCTATTGCCTGTCCCAAATGAAGTCCGCGCATATATTCCGCCCAAAGTTTGTAAATAAGAGCTTTATTTTCTCCTTTGTAGAATTCAATGCAGGACAGGGATAAAAAGTAAAGGAAAGAGCCTGAATTTATCGCGGTATCAACGCCGTATACTTTATGAACCGCGGGCTTGCCTCTTCGTTCATCGGAATCGTCTTCAATATCGTCATGTATCAATGACGCGTTATGTGAAAATTCTACCAGCGGCGTTAGCGGCAAAGCGGCATCGCCGCCCCCAAGACTTTCGCAGACAAGCGTCATCAAAAGAGGCCTCCAGCGTTTGCCTCCGCGCGAGAGCATATCTTTCACAGGCGTAAGAAGGAAGCGCAAAGATTCATCGGTAATTTTTTTTACAGCTTCTGGGAATTCTTCCTGCGCCCATATTGAACCGGTCGAGGTATCCTGAAAAGCGGCTGTCCCGGTATCATTAAAACCCGGCAGCCATTTTTCAAGCTCCGCTTCAATTTTTTTAATTTGTAGAATATACTCATTATTCATAACATTATTATACAAGAAAAAAATGGTAGATTACAAGAAAGCTGATTATTGGCAGCAGAAGGCGCGTAAAGAAGGTTACCCTGCCCGATCTGTCTATAAATTAAAAGAAATTGAGGAAAAATTCGCAATTTTTAAGC
>JAIRUC010000127.1 GCA_031254615.1 Treponema sp.
TCGCGCAAAAGCAGGTTGCCGCGTTTGTAAGTGGCAAACCGCCGCGCAAAGCAAAGAGTCAGTGCGTAGGGAGAAAGCGCGTCTTCCGCCTGACGACTGCGCCCGGCGCCTGTGCGCACATATTGCGCGTCAATGCGTTCGCGCACAAAGGCAACAAGCCTCTCGCGGCGGCGTTCATGTGTGCGCCACAACTCTTCGTCGGAAATGCGATCCATGCGCTCCCAAATTTGTAAATCAGTAGGCCTGTCCAAAAAACTGGGGCCAAAGTACCTGTCCAGCAAATCCATCATTCCGCTGGAAACCCATGTTCTGGTGTGTACGCCGTTGGTAACGTGCCCAATCGGAATTTCGTTTAACGGCAGCCCCGGCCAGATTCCCTTCCACATATCGCGGGAAACAACACCGTGCAATTTCGCGACGCCGTTGGCATAAGCCGCCATCTTCAGCGCAAGAACTGTCATACAGAAAGTTTCACGTTCGTCGCCGGCATTAACCCTGCCAAGACCGATAAAGTCTTTCCATGCAATTCCCAAAACCTGCGGCCAGGAGCGGAAATATTTTTCCATCATCGCAATTTCAAAACGCTCGTTCCCTGCCGGAACAGGCGTGTGGGTAGTAAAAATATTTGTCGGCCAAATAGCCTCGCGCGCTTCATCAAAAGAAAAGCCCCTCTCTTCCATAACTTCGCGAATCCGCTCTAGCCCCAAAAACGCCGCGTGGCCTTCGTTCATGTGAGTAGCCGCGGGGTTTATTCCCAAAGCCCGCAGGGCACGGATGCCGCCGATACCCAAAAGAATTTCCTGCTGCATTCTGACTTCTTTGTCCCCGCCGTAAAGAGCCGCAGTAATATTACGAATGTCCTGAGAGTTTTCATCGATATTTGTATCCAACAGATAGAGTGAAGAGCGGCCGACTTTTGCCTCCCAAATTTGGGCGACAGCCTGACGCCCCGCCAAATCCACAGAAATTTTCAGAGGCTGTCCGTCTTTGCCGTTTTTCCGTTCAACCGGCATATTGTACCAGTCATTTTCAGGATAGCTTTCCTGCTGGAATCCGTCCGCGTTCAGCATCTGCGTAAAATAGCCCTGCCTGTACAAAAGCCCGATACCCACAAGAGGCAAGCCCATATCCGAAGACGTTTTCATGTGATCTCCGGAAAGAATCCCCAAACCGCCGGAATAAATCGGCAAAGAAACATCCATGCCGTATTCCATCGAAAAATACGCCACTACATCCTTATGGCTTCCGCGATACCAGGTTTCACCCTTCTTGTACCGCTGAAACCTATCGTAAACTTCCTTGAGAGCAGCCAGATAGGAATCGTCCTTGGCAGTTTGCATAAGCCGTTCCTGACTTACCATGCCTAAAGACCTCATCGGACTTTGCTGAGATTTGATCCATGCGTCATAATCCAGCCTGATAAAAAGCTGGATTGCGTCATAGTTCCATGACAGCCATAAATTACAGGCTATCTCTTCCAACGGCTTAAGCGCCGCAGGCAGTTTCGGCTTAACTGTATATGTGGATATATTCATAAATATTAATCTATGTTCAGATTTGGTTTCTGTCAACCTGAAAGCCCGAATTCGGATATTAATAAGGTGAAAATAACAGTAAAATGGACAATTTTGGATAATTATGTGTTTTCAAACTAATATTTTAGCAAAAAATGACAATTATAGTTGATTCCGCTCAAATTTCACTATATATTATAATTGGGTATGTGTATACAAAAAAGTGCCAGAATTCTACTCTTTTTGACCGCTCTCGCAGTACTTGCCGGCTGTGGAGCGCTGGATTCTATTCTGTCCTCTGCAGGAACCTATAAAATAAACGCAAATATAAACGACATTTCCCTTGATGATTTTTCCATTGTAACCTCAAAGGATAAAATAGAGCCTTTCTTTGAAGAGCCTGTTTCCGAAGACCCGGATATTACAGAGCTTGTCATTTATTTGAAAGACTCAAGGGGTATGACCACAGGGTACAAGGTAACATACCGCCTTACTGACAAAGATAACAACAAAGAAGACGATTCAGAGTTACAGTCCGGGCAGGATAATTCAAAAACGGAAAATGAGACAGAAGCTCAGGCTGAAAAACAAGATGAAAAGGAAGGTAGAAGGAAAAGAACAGAAAAGCTGACGGAAAAACAGGATGAAAAGAAAAATGATAAAAATGAAGTTGATTTAGCCGGGGCCGGTGAAGATAAAGATGACAATGAAGAGCCGGAAGAAGAAAACAAAGCCCCTGCCGAAAGTGACCCTCCGGGAAATATTGAATATATTATAAATGGCAATGAAATAATTTTTATGGTAGAAAGTCTGGATGAGCCTCTGCCCTTCCTTCCTTTGCCGTCCGATCTGCCAATCGGTAAATATACGCTGGTTTTTCAGGTAATAGGCAAGAATACAATCCTTTTCAAATCCGAAAAATCATTCTACTACCTTGCCGACGCAAAATTTTCTTTTGAGACTATTCAGGTAAATTTGCCAGGTATCGCCGAAAATTCACAATTTATTCAGAACGGAAATGTCATTCTTTTGGATATAAAATTGGATTTTGACAGCCGTTTGGAACCTTATATAATTTGGTATAACGGAAAAAGAATAATTGACGAGGGGAGTTATTCTGACGGAGCGGGAACGTTGCTGTGGAAAGCGCCTGAACAAAACGGGTTTGTTTCATTAAGCGCCGAAGTTTTTCCTTCTTTGGATCGAATGGGTCTTTCGGGGCAGCAAAAAGGAATTTCACTGCTTGTTTCTTCAAGAGAGATTGATATGCATCTTCTTTCCCCGGATACGCCGGACATTGTATACTGGTATACCTTTGAAGGCAATTTGAACGATTCATTTATGAAAGGTTTGGCAGGACGGGCTATAGAGCCGGCAGGAAAAAATAAAATTAAATGGCTGTCATCAAACGGAACTTACGGCCTTGCTTCCGGGGCCGATACATATACGTTGCCCGGTATCCCTTTTACGAATAACGGAAACGAAAACTGGCAGATTATTTCACGATTTAAACCTTTAGACGAAGGTGAAATTTTATCAGTACAATTCGGGCCTATTTTTGATGTAACGATGACGTTGAGTAACAATAAGTCAAATCTAATTTTAACATTGGCCTCTGCTTCAAAAACATATTCGGAAGTTTTAAACTTGCCCGATGAAGAAGATTCTTTTGTTACTGCCTCCGTTAAATTTTTTATTCAATCCGGCCTGTTATCGGCAAAGCTCAATTTAGAAGGACCGGCTTTTTCGGGAAATTTTGACAATCAAAATAACCCGGTTATAAATCCGCTCAGCCTTGAGGCTGATCTTGATAAAGAGTATAGGATCATTCTTGGACAGCCGCAAAAAATAATTGCAGATAATACACAAACCTCCGCAGATCAAAGACCGGCATTTACGGCACTTTGGGATGAATTGGCGATCCTTCGGCTTCCGGCTGTTGAAATTATGACAATCGAAACTGACACGGAAGAAACTATTACTGAGGAAGCTGCCGTTATTGAAGATGAACCGCCGGAAGTGACCGCCGAAAACGCCAGCGTTAATGTCGTTGATGGCGCCGGCTTCAACGACGATATCGATTCAGATTTATCAGATTCAGATTTATCAGAATAATAATTTTCAATATGAAAAAAAAAATATCAGCGGCAGCTTTTTTATTTTGTGTGCTGATTCTATATTCATGCTCAGGCAGGGGAAAAAATACTCCGCTTATCATCATTCCCGAAATTAAAAACAAAACCGACATCAATAATTTAATTGGCATTGACGATATAATAGAAACCAAGAGCGGAAGAGGAAAAGCAAATCTTCCCGAATGGCTTTTAACATTTAACAACGGTGGAATTGACGCTGTTGAAAAAATGGAAAAATATCAAGAGAGATATTGTTTTATCGGAAGAAACGAAGGCGTCAATTTTGAAGCGTTAAAAAAATGGGAGGATAATTATTCGACAGATCAGGCCTTTACCAGACTTGCGGCGGCAAGAATTGAAACGAGATTGACCTCCAAAGCCGCATTGTATCCCGATGATGAATACGGCGCTTTTTATGAAAAGCTGATTAAAAAATCATTTGACACCGAATACCTTGATGCGTCTGTAGAAGATACTTATTGGATAAAAAAAACGGGTACTTCGGAAGCAAACGATTTTCAGGACATCTATGAATTTTTTTCATTTATCAGTATAGAAAAAACAATCATGCAGAATGTTATAAGGAATATGATAGCGGAAGTACGCGCAGCCGTTACTCCAACCCGCGCTCAAAATAACGCTATTAATAATATACAGAAAAATTTTTTTGAGGGGTTTTAACTTTGCGCGATAATTCCGGTGGCGCCGGTTACGGTGACGATTTTCCTATTGCCGCCTTTGCAACAATTCCGGGCAGTAGTGCGCTTACACTGATCCGCTGTTCTGGCAAGGGCGCGGTAGAAGCGGTATCTTCCGTTTTTGCGCCGGAAAAAATTAAGAACGCGCCGGGAAATACTGTTATCCACGGCTGGATAATTTTAGCAGGCGAAAAAGTCGACGAGGTTCTTGTGTCAATTTTCCGCGCGCCAAAAAGTTATACCGGCGAAGACAGCCTTGACATCTGCTGTCACGGCGGCGCCTGCGCGGGAAAGGCCGTAATGGACACTTTAAAATCCGCAGGTTTCAGGGACGCGCTTCCCGGCGAATTTACTTTCCGCGCTTTTATGAACGGCAAACTCGATCTTACAAAAGCCGAGTCTGTAATGGAACTGGTATCCGCGAAAACCGAAACAGGCCGCCGCCACGCGGCAGCGCGCCTTTCCGGTTCTCTCCTGGCAGAAATTGACGAAATAAAAAAACTACTGGTACAGGTTCTTTCCGGCGCGGAAATTTACCTTGACTATTCGGAAGATGAAATAGGCGCGGATGCCGACACTGACGCCGATGTGTTAGATGAAGCCGCCGGCAGACTGCCCGGCCGGGACATTGCGTTATCTGCACTGGAGCGGCTAAAAAAACTTTCCGCGTCATGGCAGATTGAACGCATTTATCAGGAGGGGATAACGGTAGTGATCGCCGGGCGCCCCAATGCCGGCAAGTCCAGCCTTTTCAATTCACTATTAAAGGAAGACCGCTCTATTGTTACGGAAATTCCCGGCACTACCCGCGACTGGATTGAAGCGTGGGTTTCCATCGACGGAATTCCCGTGCGTCTTGTTGATACTGCCGGCCTTAGGGAATCCGCCGACTCTGTAGAAAAAATCGGGGTAGATCGCAGCCGCAAACTTTTGCAGGAGGCAGACATTGTTCTGTACCTGATAGACGGCGCGCTGGGCGTTACAGCCGAAGACAGGGATTTTATCAACGGACTTGAAGCCAGCCCGCCGTTTTTTGTTTTGTGGAATAAGTGCGACATCAGCCCCCTGCCGCAGTCGTTTGAATTTGCGGCTAACAGCCATATTTGCGTCAGCGCGAAAACAGGCGAAGGATTGGAGCGGCTGTACGCGGCGATTTCCTCGGCAATTCAGGGACAGGCGGCACAGCAAGCAGTGGCACAGCAAGCAGTGTTGCAGGGCGTACCGGTTACCGCCGCCATTGGCACAGAGAGGCAAAAAAATCTTACAGATGCCGCCTGCTCTGCGCTGGAAGAAGCGCTTGCTCTGGCGGAACAGGAAGAGCCGCTGGACATAATCGCCCCGCTGTTAAGGGAAGCCGTCAACTCGTTAGGCGAAATCACAGGAGAGGTTTCCACAGCTGACATTCTGGAAGAAATGTTCGGCAGGTTCTGCGTGGGGAAGTAGGACTTATTCGTCAACCCGGTTGGTTGCCGAACAAGTCTTCAAAACAACTCCATCTGCTCTCCCCTCTTGCCTTCAAAAGTTCCCATGTATTTGAACAGTTCATCGTTGTTGCAGACGATGTTGCGCTCTTTGCAGATGTCGTGAAACAACGGCCACAGTTTGTCGTTGTTATCGCTTGTTACTACGTAATTCAGTCCGTACTTTTTTTGATAAACTGCTTTTAGTCCCGGAAAATGTTTGTCAAGTTTGGAATAAAAATATTCGCGGTCGCCTTCTCTCAATGTCAGGCCGATGCCCCAGAATAAAATTCCGTAGACGCCGGCGTCGATGCAGTAGTCCAAAAGGCCGCGCAGGTTTTCTTCGGTATCATTGATGAAGGGCAGGAAGGGAGAAAGCCACACGATTGTTTGTATGCCTCTTTCCTGCATGATTTTGAGAACTTCAAAACGGCGTTTTGTGCCGCAGACATTCGGCTCAATTATTTTGCAAAGGTTTTCGTCAAAGGTGGTAAGGGTCATTTCGACAACGCACTTTGCTTTTTTGTTGATGGCGGAAAGCAAATCCAAATCGCGCAGAATTAAGTCCGACTTGGTTTGAATTGCAATCCCACAGCCGTGCTTTTCGATTATTTCAAGACAGGCGCGGATGTTGGTAAGATTTTCTGGGATGGGAATATAGGGGTCGCTCATCGCGCCTGTACCAATCATGCACTTTTTCCGTTTTCTTTTGAGCGCGTCTTCAAGCAGGGCGGGGGCGTTGGATTTTATCTGCACGTCTTCAAAATCATGCTCGATGTGATAGCATTTGCTCCGCGAGTCGCAGTAGATACAGCCGTGCGTACATCCCCTGCTGATGTTCATTCCATTGTGGGCGCTTAAAATCCCTTTCACTTCCCTTAGGTGCATATATATTTTATACTACATTCAAAGTAAATGGACTACGATACAATTGTCATTGGCGGCGGGCACGCGGGGATCGAGGCGTCTCTTGCGGTGAGCCGTCTTGGTTTTTCAACTCTCCTCATTACACAAAACCCGGACAGGATTGGGACGCTTTCCTGCAACCCCGCGGTCGGCGGTCTTTCAAAAGGAAATCTGGTAAGAGAAGTGGACGCTCTCGGCGGAGAGATGGGCAGGCTGATAGACGCGGCGATGATTCAATACCGCGTGCTTAACCGTTCGCGCGGGCCGGCGGTACAGGCGCCGAGGGCGCAGGCGGACAAACATGTGTATCCGGCGGCGGCGCGGGCGGTTCTTGAAAAGCAAAAAAATCTGACAATTTTTATGGATACGGTGACGGATTTTATTATTGAAGGAGTCGGCGCGGACGGAATTGCCAGAGACTCATCCGTCACGAAAATTGCCGGAGTAATTACAAAGCGCGGTCATCGCATAACGGCGCGTACTGTGATCCTTGCCGCGGGAACTTGTATGGAAGGGAAAATTTTTATCGGCGAGTATGACGCCCTGCATGGGCGCCTTGGGGAAGAAGCGGCGCTGGGGCTTGGCGCGTCTCTGCGCCGCCTTGGGTTTCCGGTGGGAAGGCTAAAGACCGGCACTCCGGCGCGGCTGGCGGGAAACACGATTGATTTTTCTGTTATGGAAAAACAGGACAGCGAAGAAATGCGCCCCTTCTCTTTTTGCGCCGCCAACGCCGTTATCGACAGGCCGTCCATGCCATGCTGGATCACATACACGAATACAAAGACGCACGAAATTATCAGGGCGAATATCAGCCGCTCTCCGCTGTACGGCGGAAAAATTATCGGCACAGGAGCGCGTTACTGTCCCTCTATCGAGGACAAAGTTATGCGCTTTGCGCAGAGGGAGCGTCATCATGTTTTTATCGAGCCGGAAGGAATGTCAACTAACGA
>JAIRUC010000194.1 GCA_031254615.1 Treponema sp.
AAGAGAATCGCGCTTCTCTGTTTTTTGGTAATGTGGCGGCCTTTGCATATAATAGCCAGCCTTTTCTTTACCTTTCCAACAGCAATAAAGGTGATACTGGAAGCCTTGGCGTTTTTAACTCTTGTTTTTTTGGCGGGAGGTAAAAAAAGAACCACACTCATAACGGCTATTTACCTGTGGGATATCGGCTTTCTTATCGATGTAATTGTTACATGTCTTTTTACCGGTTTTACCGGAAGCCTTCCTTTTTCAAGTGCGGCTTTGTATCTTGAAATGACGTTTTCCCAGTCTTTCATGTTTCTGTGGGCATTATTTTATTATTTATTGATGAGGACTATTCCGGAGGAAGCATTGAACCGCATTTCTCTGCGATTCTGGCTTATTGCGCTGCTAACCCCGCTTATCGGCGCCGGCGTACTTTTTGCCAACTTTAATTCTTTAAGAACTCAACTGGAGGCCGGTTTTAACAATTTTTTCTTCTGCGGTTTTATTGGCATTATTTTAATCGTACTTAACCTGTTTATTTTTTACCTGTATATGAAACTAACTGTAAGTTACCACGCTCGTGTTCTTGCGGGAGAACTCTACAAAACCCCGCCTGTTTTCACACAAACAAACGGTCTTTCTGCCGAGTTTACGGAAAAATACGATCTTTCCAAACGTCAAGTTGAAGCGGCAGAGGCTTTGCTTCAGGGCAAATCCAACAAAGAGATTGCAACCCTGCTGGATATTGAAGTCAATACCGTACAAGTGCACTTACAGAATGTATACAGAAAAACAGGCGCTCCGGGACGGTATGCTCTCATGGCATTAGTCGGGCAGGGCATATCATTAGTGTAACCCGGCTTAAAACCTCAAAAATAACTGAAAACAGTTAGCCTGAATCCTCAAAATAACTGGAAAATGGAATAGAATTCTCCATTTTCGAACCGTACATTAAAAATATCTACATTTTTAGGAGGGTTACTATGGTAACTAAAATGAAAAGAACAGCCTGTGTTTTGGCGTGTGGCTTGTTGCTTTCGGTTTCTGCTTTTTCAGATGATTTGAAAGGCAGTTTTATTCTCGGCGCCGGTTTTACTGCGGGTCAGTTAAAACCAAATCTGTCCGGTATTGAAAATACCTTGCTCATGGGCGGGCGGCTCCACGCTGATTACGCTGTCTTACAGTGGCTGAGTATAGGTATAGAATCGGGTTTTTCTGGCGCGCCAATCGGTGATACAGATTTTTCTGCCGGCGTTGTACCGGTGCTTGCCCGTGTGGCGTGGCATCCTTTTGCACTGCAGAACCTTGACCCGTATCTTGTCGGAAAGGCAGGTTACGGAGTGGGTTTTTGGACAAAAGAAGGAACCGATTATAACTGGACTGATCCGTATGGCGCTTTTGTGTGGGGCGTTGATGTTGGAGTGCGCTATTTCTTTACAAAAGTTATTGGAGCTTTTATAGAAGCCGGTTATGAATGTCAGCACATCGATTGGGAACATCCCGGCATGGAAGTCCCCAAATGGGAAGGCGCCGCAAATGGCCGCACTTATGCGACTTTAGGTTTAACCGTTAAATTCGGCGGAAATTAAAAACAGACTTGTTCAGGCCTGATCATATAAATATAATTTATGTGGTCAGGCGAACAAGTCAAATGTTTTTACATGGAGGATAGAAATGAATACAAACAACCCATTGGAAATTATCAATCTTAAAGAATTAAAAATAACATTTGATGATAAACCGATTATTGTCGGCGGAATGGCAATGGAATATTACGGAATAAGAAAACACGGAGACGATATTGATTTTATCGTTTCAAATAATGATTATTTGAAATTGGAAGCACAGTATAGAAATTGCCGAAAAGATATGTGGGGGGATTTTGGTATTAGGGTCAATGAGTATGAAATGTTCAGGAGCATGTGGAAATTTGATTATCATTACTTTAATACCGGCTCAATAGAATTTGACCAATATAAAATTGTTTCATTGGATATGCTGTTTAGGATGAAAGTTTTTGCAATAGACGGAGACAATAAACATAAAAAGGATGTTGAATTGTTAAAAAATTATTTCATGCAATTTCAAAATCAGGAATGGAATGATTATATGAATAAAAATATTGACAGGTATTTAAACGTAGAAAACGGATTAATAATCAATGGAGATTATTATTAAAATGAAAATATGTAAAAAAGCAAATAAAATCAAATTTATTCAGGTTTCCCCGTATATTCTTTATAACGGACGGTTGAAAAAAGAATATGTATGAATGGCATAGGTTAATTCAAATTGTGGTGGATGAGATTGATGAAAGAATAAAGCGTCATGACGATGATGAGGCTTTAACTTTACAATCTCTTTCAAAGAAACTTGGCTATTCAGAGTTTCATACCACAAGGAGATTTAAGGAAATTTCAGGTATGTTATTGGGGGACTACATCCGGTTAAGAAAACTTGCGTTTGCTCTTATTGAAGTACGGGACACGAAAATCAAGTTTTTAGACATCGCTGTTAAGCATGGTTTTGGAAGTCATGAAGCCTTTACGCGTGCGTTTAAAACAGCCTATGGCATAAGCCCCAAAGATTATCGGAAAAATCCTTTGCCTGTAGTTCTTCGTACAAGAATTTCTGTTTTTGATCGTTACTTTTTTGGATTAGGAGAAATTGGTATGGTAAAATCAGCGGAAGACGTAAAGGTCTATTTTGTTACAATGCCGGCTCATAAATTTTTACACGTTAAAAATTATGAAAGCGACGGATATTGGGATTTTTGGGAAAAACAGGATAAAATCCCCGGTCAGGATTGTCACACTATTTGCGGATTACTGGACAGTATAAAGGGAAAACTGGACGGTAAAGATGATGTTATAGGTAAATATTCCGGTCAAATAATGGCTCAAATTTACGAAGATGGAGGAAAAAAAGCTGAAGGCTATGGAGTAAGATTGCCCATAAATTATAACGGCCGTGTTCCCGCAAATATGCTGCTTATTGATATTCCCGAAATGGAGTATGTTGTTTTTGAACATGGTCCGTTTAATTACGAGGAAGAAAGTGAAACTGTCGGTAAAAAATTGTGGGAGGCAATGAATACCTTTGATTTTTCAAAAACAGAATATAAACCTGATACTTCTTCGGGCAGAATAGCGTATTTTTATTTTGTTCCCGAAAGTTTTGAAAAGAGAATACAACCTGTGATTAAGAAGTAAAAAACACAACTTCGTTTGTCCCTCGGCGGCAAACGAAGTTGTGTTTCTGCCCAGCTCACGTTATAATAAATCTAAATTAATTGTTCTTTTCTATGAACTCCACACGCCGTCCGCGCCGCTCTCCCGTGTGTAAGAGCCTTGACGCTACCTCCGCAGTAGGCGCGCTGCTTACAGCGTTCCGGGTAGGCCCGTCTGTCAGCTGAGTGCCGATGGCGGCAAGGAATTCAAGATAGGGTGATGTGTTTTTCTTTGGAGCAATCGAAAGAATAAAAAGATGCGTCTTTTCTCCGTCATCGGCGTCTAAGTCAAGGCCTTCTTTTTTGATACCTACCGCTATTGCCAAATCGCCGGTACCGTCAGTTCTTGCGTGGGGCATGGCAATGCCGTGTTCCATAACGGTACTCATAATTTTTTCACGTTCCCATATATCTTTAAGAACCGCATCCTTATCCAAAATTTTGCCATGAGCAGCTAACATACCTACCATCTCATTGAAGATTTCTTCTTTGTTTTCACCTTTAAGCGCAACTGAAATACATTCGGGGGTGATAAGGGACAGCAGTTCTTCTCTTGTTCTTCCGGTATTATCAAAAAGAACCTTCTGCATATCATGAGGATTGGAAGTTTCTTTTAGTTTTTGGATTGAGTCATGCAGTTCTATAACCACTTCGTAAATTGCGCGTCTTACAAACGACATGTCAACGCGGGCGGTTTCAATGGTTACCACATTGTCATCCACGTCAATCGAAAGGACAATGTCATCTTTTCTGGCCTGAGAAATCCCTTCATCAATATTCATCATCTGAACAAAAAAACCTTCACTGCGAAGATCGTCTAACAGTTTGTTTATAATCAGATCGGTAATATCTTCCGAAGGAAACTCCCAGCTCATTGACACAGAGTCATCGCCTTTGACAGAATTGCGCGTACCGGAACCGGCAATTTTTAATGAAGCGCTTAACAGCGGGGGAGCGGCAATAGTTGTAACCAGCGTCATAAGAATAACAACGGCGAAAAGTTTATCGTCGATAATTCCCATCGCAAGCCCTATACCGGCTATGATAAGGGCGACCTCTCCCCTGGGAATCATGCCAGCTCCTATACGCAGTGCGCCTTTGCCGTTAAAACCCAGCAGAAGGGCAGGGCCGCCGCAGCCGATTACTTTTGCGATAATCGCTGTGCCTGTATATATCGCTCCAAAAATGAGAACGGGCGGAGAAAGAATCTCGCGCACATTTACCATCATTCCCATAACAGCAAAGAAAAGCGGCACAAAGAATTCATATATCCCATGAACCCGCTCCTGAATCACGATTGCGATATCGGTCTTTG
>JAIRUC010000210.1 GCA_031254615.1 Treponema sp.
TACAATTCTTCCAGTCTTTTCCGTAAATGTTTAACCGCGTAATGCTTGCGCGAAAGAACCGTGTTAACCGGCGTGTTGGTTTTTTCCGCTACTTCCTTTACCGGAAAATCAAGCAGTTCGGTCATTTCAAAAACTTCGCGCTGTTCCTTGGGCAAATCGGCAAGGGCTGTTTGTATTTCCTCAAAAATTAACGAGCGGAACAGTTCTATTTCGGGCGTACTTTCTTCGCCGTAGATGATGTCTGTTATTTCGTCAAAAATGAAGTCGTCAGTGTCTTCGTCATAAGTTGCGGGTAACGGTTCGTCTTTCTTCTTTTTATGATGGTCGATTATTTTGTTGCGGGCGGCGCGGTACAGCCAGGCCGCCGTATTTTCTATCGGGTTGATCATGTTGTCTACCCGCGCAAATTGATAGAACACGTCCTGCAAAATGTCTTCCGCGTCTTCTATGCCGCTGACCCGCGAGCGGATAAATTTCAGCAAACGCTGTTGATAGTCCTTAAAAATTTGCGTAACAGTTTTTTTCGCCAATGGTTACCTGTCTTTCTCGCTTTGCGCGAAGAAATATGTGCCAAGGACCAGGAAAAGCGTTGTTAATACGGCAATTGCCGCAAAATTGATCAAAGGATTAAACATAACTACACTATCATATTCTATACTGCCCCTGTAGACTACTGCCCGCACAAGATCAAGGCAGTATGTCATGGGCATAACCCTGTTTAAAACCAGCAGTGCGCCTGATGAATTGTTAATGGGAATAATTGCGCCTGACAAGAACATTTGCGGCATAACAATAAGCATCACAGCAAGGTTTGCGGCTTTTTTGTTTTTGATGAGCCCTATGATGATCATTGCCAGCGCTCCGCCGGAAAGGCACATTAGCGGCGACAGGGCAAGAATCAACAGCAGTTTAGAGGCGGGCAGAGTGATGCCCATCACCAGAGAGACAATCAGAGTTCCCGCCATGCTCATGATGGCGGCAAAGCCTGAGCCGAGTATTTTGCCAATTACTATCGAATAACGGGAAACAGGCGATACCAGCATTTCCTGATTAAAATCGATGTCGTGATCATCCACAAGGGATGTCATGCCCATTGTGGTCATCATAAACAGCATGTTGACTAACATTCCCACCAGCATAAACTGCCCAAACTGGAAACCAAGCCCGTCTGTCATATTTTGCATAAGATTGCCGCCTATCATGCCCATTAAAACAATAGGCATTGCAAGGCTCAGGATAGCGGTAGCCGGCGACCTGAAAAATATTGTTATTTCACGCGCCATAACGGTAAGAATTGTGTTTAACTCCCGAAACAGCCGCGATTTTTTTCTTGACAAAACAAGTTCGCTCATGCGGCTTCCCCCTTTTGTTTGGACAAAAACTCAATGTACGCGTCTTCCAGAGAAGGCTCGTGTGTTTTTAACAATGTCAATTTTGTTTTTAGCCGCGAGATAATTTCCTGCGCCGATCCGTTGCAGGGAACAGTGACGTGCCCGTTCAGTGTGAAGGGCAGTCCAAGAGCGGAAAGCTCATTCGTCAAAGCCGTTCTGTCATCAGCGTCCAAAATAAGTTCGTGGCGCAGAAGGCTTCGTTTTAGTTCTTCCGGCGGACAGCAAGCGGCGATTTTGCCGTTATTGATAAGACAGACAGTATCAACATTTTCGGCCTCGTCGATATAATGCGTTGTCAGGAAGACCGTTGTCCCGTAACGGTTGCGTGTTTCGTCAATGTAATTCCACAGTCCGCGGCGGCTTACCGCGTCCAGTCCCTGTGTCGGCTCGTCAAGGAACAGCACGTCGGGCGTGTGGATAAGACTGCGGATGATTTCCAGTTTCCTCTGCATGCCGCCGGAAAGTTTTTTGATGGGTTTGAAAAGCGAGTCCTGTATGCCGACAATTTCCGCAAGTTCCATTACCCGCTTACGGTACGCGGCAGGCATAAGGCGGAAAGAGGGGCGGTATCCGCACATTCCGTACAGACAGGCGTGAAAACGGATGTTCTGTTCCGCCGTCAACTGCGGATCAAGACTCGGCTGCTGAAAGATAATCCCGATTTTCTCACGCACTTTCTGCGCCTCTTTCTCAATATCGAATCCGGCAATTTTTATTTCACCTGACGTTTTGGAAAGCGTTGTTGTCAGAATAGAAATGGTTGTCGTTTTTCCAGCGCCGTTTGCGCCCAGAAAGGCGAAGAACTCCCCCTTCCCGACAGAAAAACTTATGTCGTTAACCGCCGCCTTCTGTGCGCCCTTGTAGCGTTTGGTAAGGTTTTGTACGGTGATAACATTATGCATTTTTGTTTCCTTTGTCATTTGTCTCTACGCAAACTAACGATCCTGTACTTACTGTAAAAATTACCGAAAAAAGGATAAAAGCTAATGACACGACAATAAACAGATTATCAGTTAACATATTTATTCCCCCTGTTCTTTTTTTTCGTCATCCTCGAAGAATTGGTGCAAGTGCGAAAAGCGCCGGTTAAATTTGAAAAAGTCTTTTTCTTTTTCGATGAACTCCTTGCGTTCTTCTTCGTTCATGCTCATCCACTTTTCCCGAAGTTTGTTGTTTTGATGAAACAGATGCCCGCCTCCGCCTGCCGCCTGCCGCGCTGAATTGCCTTTCCAGCCGGCAAGACCGCCGAATAAAATCCGTGCCAGCAGAAGAAGACCGGCCGCTTGCAGGTAACTTATCTGTCCAAGCCCGAAAATCTGCGGCATAAGAGCGTTCCACAGCACCATAAGCGCCGCGCCGAACACCGCGCACATTACCAGCATAATCCCAATGCCGGCAACACTGAATTTGAATGTTTCTTTCATGATTAACCTCTATTTTGCACTGCCGTATGGCAGTGCTGTAAAATCGAACATGAAACGACGTTTCATGATAACTCCTATACTTTAGTAGACGAATGAGGCGGGAAAAAATTTTATGTTTTTTGAAAAAACTCGATCTTTTCGATTACGGTTTTAGTTTTGCCTTTTGTCTTGCTGTTGGACGAAAAATGTTAAGAGTAAGAAACATTTTTTCGATGAAAAGCTGCCTATCCAGCGGTTTGACCATATAATCGGTAGCGCCGTACTTTAACGCTTCAATTACATCGCATTTATCTTTTTTACCTGTAATCATAATAATGGGCAGGGATTTATATGTTTCTATAGACCTGACGGCTTTAAGGAAATCTAAACCGGAAAGTTCCGGCATAGTCCAGTCCAAAAGTATGATATTAACCTTATTGTCCTTCAACATCTGCAAGGCTTCTTTGCCGTTGGCGGCTTCAATAACACTCGGCTCGATATTCAAACCGATATATGCTTCCTTTGCAAAATCCTCAACTGCCGTTCTTATTTGTCTTCTCGTTATTTCAGAATCATCAACTATCATTACACATATCATGCTTTCCCCCGGTATGCCGTTTCCAAACAACTTTATTATATTATGGTCTTTTACCTTTTTAGTTTATTACGATAGAAATAGGTTGTCAATTATTTTTTTTCTATAGAATTAAATTTTTGCCTATTGCGCTTTTTTTAATGCCAAAATAATCACCCTGAGCTAAAGAAACGCCAATTTTGGACATACCCCGTTTTTCCTTATTTTACGCAGCGTAGTATTATCATCGAGTTTTCATTGTCAATTTCTACCTCGTGGTAGTATTCACGCAGAATTGCCTCAAGTTCCGTTTTTGTCCAGAACGGAGGCGTAAACCAGCCGCGTCTGGCAAGGACAAGGTTTACCATTACATCAGTAATCCATCGCTCTTTTTTAATGTAGAACGTCGCAAGAAACGTGCCGCCGTTTTTGAGCACCCGCGCCGTTTCTGAAAACGCCGCTTTCTTGTCCGGGAAAGCATGGAAGCCGTTCATCGACAGTACGGCGTCAAACTCGCCATCCGCGTACGGAAGTTTCCCGACATCGCCCTGAACGCAGGTCACGTTGGGTAAGTCAGAAAAACGCTGAAGGGCCTGTTCCAGCATATCCTGCGAGTAATCCAAAGCAGTAATCTTCGCGTTTTTCATCGCGCGGTATTTCTCGGCGGTGAACAAGCCCGTTCCGACAGGCACGTCAAGCA
>JAIRUC010000255.1 GCA_031254615.1 Treponema sp.
TTTTTAACCGTTGCAATAATGTTTTCAACTACTGCCTGACCATTTTCAAGGGTGTGTATGCTGATTGTGTAAATTGTGCTGTCTTTTTTCTGCTCTTGCCTTACAAAAGCAATGGCCTGAATATCGTCTTTGTCATAGGCAAGCGGGTAAATGGAATCATAACGTACCACATCCAGCTTTACTTTGCCGCCGGTAGTGTTCCCGGTGTTGGCATCTGTTGCAATATCGGCGCTTGCCAACAAGGCTGTAGTACCTTCCGCATAACCGAAAATGGCGGCCTGGTTTAGCTTTGACCTGAAGTCTACCTGTTTTTCCAGTAACTTGAATTTCTCTGTCTCTTGATCATCTTTCAATGTTACCTTGAAAGCCTCTGTAAAAAGCATAGTTGCCCATTTTGAAGCTATCAGTTTAGGCAGCCGCATTGACATTCTTTTTATAGGATATGATTCCTCTCCGTTAAATCCTGTATCCGTATGAACCCCGGCAACATCCCCGCGATAGTAAGATTTCCATGTGTCAACATACTGGCTATAGTTTGCCTTTAGTCTTGCCTTGGTAAAATCTTTGTTTCCTAAAGCGCCGTATTTTTCAAACACATCGTAAATATTCATTGCGGATAAGGCACTCCAAATTCCCTTTGATAATCTTCCTTGCTAGCCGACCCCATATCAACCGCAAAACGCCATTCCTCTTTGGCGATATTTCTCTCCGGTTTTTGCGTTCCTGCTACTCCGTAATCGGCAGTACCAGCGGTTTGATCTCCCGCCGCGCCAGCCCCTGCCCCTGCGGTAGAGGCATTAATGGTTGTTGTATCCGAATGCACGAGTTTTAATTTTTTGAATTCCATAGTGAACGGAAGGTTTGCGCCGTTCTGCGCATTGCGGTCTATGGTGAAATCGGTTATAGCCATTCCGGTAAAGGTCTCTAATCCGAGGACTACATCGACAGTCTTTTTCTCCTTTGCCATTTTCTTCAATGCTTGGTATGCCTGTTGAACCCGAGCCATCCTATCCGGCGCTTGCAGGTTGGATAATGAAGCGCCGTCCGCTACCACTACCTCGAAGGCCGTATTCCCTATGAACGCCTCGACATGAATAACATCGGGGTCTTCTATGATGTGATCTGAAATGTTGCTGCCTTCTTCGACCGGAATATCCGTAACTGAATTACTGAACTGGTAATGCTCCGCTATAAAGGCATCGACCACGAATGTGCCAATCATTTTTTTTGGCACTTGATACTGAAATGCTACTTCCGGCATTATTTTACCTCCAAAACATCCATCATTACTTCCTATTCAATAAAGACAGGCGTTTTAACTACCTGCTCAAGTGTAAAGCCGCTCTTTAACAATTCCTCATGGTAGGTATCTATTCCAGGATCACCTTCCCTGAAGAATCCAGGCGGCGGGTACTCATTCCGGCCTGTTTTCCTGCGTATCTGCCGTTCAAGGTTAGTAAGACGGCGCTTATCAATCACCCTTTACCCGCCTTTTTCTCATAAAACCCTTTCTAAAAGTAAAAGCATGGAAAAATAAGTCATTGCTGAATAAAGAGTTACGCAACATCTTCAGATAATAATTCCGTAGACACAGCCCGTATTCCCGCCAACTGTCGTTTTATATCCAGAAGCTCATTGTTCAACTCTGCGTTAACCTGCTGCTCATTTGCCAATTGCTTTTTAAGGTTTTTCGCGTACGGCGAATCAATGTCTTTTGCGTTAACCATTGTCCCGCCCTCTCCGGCAAGGAGCCGCTCCAGCTGTTCAACTTTACTGGCTAATTCACTCTCTGTTAAAAATTTATCCGCCTGCAGAATCGAATTGAGGACATAAGTCAAATTGCGTATTTTGGTATCGCTGATTAAGTCATTATTATATTGCCGGGCCAGCTTACAAAGTGCAGCCCTGACTGCTTTGGAATTGCCCAGGGACAGCCTTTTTTTTGTGTAAGCGTTTTTTTTTTTTTTATTAACTGACATAGAAAAAACCTCTTAATTCATGTTTCTTTCGGTAAAATGTTACATGACATAAATTGTCTTAACAATAAATATTTAACACAAATGTTGACATAAATTCCTTTTTCTGTGTTAAATTAAATGGCATAAATACCTTTTTCTTCATCTTTGAAAATACCATAGGTTGGCGGCTTCACGTCATCATTTGCATATACTAAAAAATCAGTGACGCTTCCTTCCCAGCTCCAACACGTACCGGAGAAATAATCAAGTATTCTTGCTGTTCTGAAATAAGAGGTTCCGATGTAAACCGCAAGCTCGGAGACATGGATTAACCTCGGATGATTAGCTCTTAAAAAATCCTTTGTTTTTTGGAATGCTTCAGTATCAATATTCCCCCTCCCGGTTATCATTTAATGTTTACCTGCCATTAAATATTTTGCATAAGGAATCAATGAAGGGAACCTCTGATATGATGTGCCTCTCTGTCAAGTCGAGAACAACATTTTGTTTTTCTTTTTTTGAAAGAACCGAAAATAAAATAGTGGAATGAAAAGGGAAACTTTACGCGACGATTTATCAGTCTGATATTCGCGGGTTGGATACCGCATGACAATTTGTTCGCCGGGGAGAGCCTCAGTCTAAAAGCAAGGGTCAGACCAAAGTCAGGAGCCTTATAGAGGTGCCGAGGATTGCCCTTTATCGAATAAATTTCCCTGTTCATTCCACCATCCAATACTATTTTGCTTACGCTACAGCAGTCATTACGCCCCATAGAAACCCTGATAGCTCTCGGGCTACTGCCGTTACAGCCGCTTGTTTTGATTTCCCTTTAAACAGCAATTTCACATACTTGCCATGCAAACGGTTCAAGGCTCTGTCCGCATACGAAATAACCGATTCAGCTGTTCCTATTCTTCGGCTAGCCAGTCGCATACTTACCTTTGCCGGACGGGTATAATGCCATGCCGCTTCGGTCAGTAGTTTCCGTATGTGCCCGTTACCGGTTTTCGTGATTCCTCCCTGCTTCCGTTTCTTCCCGCTTGAGTATTCACTCGGTACAAGGCCAAGATACGACATAAAGGCCGCTGCTGTTGGAAACCGTTTGAAGTCTCCTATCTCGCATACCAGCGACAAAGCGATAATGTAATCTACCCCTTTAAAAGCCCGAAACTTCCTTACTCGTTCCGTATACCGCTGGCTTTCCGCTATTTCCTTTATCTGTAGATCCACACGACCTACCCGTTCCTGTATGCTTTCTATCGTGTATTGATACTGTTCAAATACCGCCTTGTCTACAGGCATATCAAACACAAGTGTTTTCATCCACTTCCGATGTTTCCCTGTCCAGTATCGGGTATTCTCATAGATATGTCCGTGCCTGAGTAAAAACTTAAGAAGTCGCTGTTTTGCCCGTTTTAAATCATCTTGCATGTCGCCTCGACACCGCAATAAATCACGTGCCGCCTCATCTTCCCTGTCTGGTACGGCGATGCCAGCTCCTTCATCCCTGCGAAGCATCCAGGCTATCGCTGTGGCATCTCGTTTGTCTGTTTTTATCTTCTCGTTGTTACCCCCTCGAAATACTTTATTCGGCGCTATTATCTGGCAGTCGATTTTCATCTCGGTTAATACACGGTACAGAGTATATCCCATACATCCTGCCTCATAACCGGCATGAACCGTCCCCTCCCTATGGTAGGGCAGTATCTCCTTCGCTACTTTCAACGGATCGCTGTCTATGACCTTTATTACCACCGGCTCTTTGCCTTTCATCTCCAAAACCGCCATCTGGGTATTGTCCTTGTGTACATCCAGTCCAATGTAATATACTTTCTTCATCCTGTGCCTCCTGTAATATGTGCTAATCCTACATTGTAGGTGAACTCACGTCTTTATTACAGCGAGGCACTTCATATTGTCTAAAAACTTTATTCGCCGGCGATTTGTTTATAGGCGTCTTTGATGGTTATAAAAGCCCTGGCCGCCGTTTCCCGGTGTTCCTCGTCCAGGAAAGAAAGCTCGTCC
>JAIRUC010000256.1 GCA_031254615.1 Treponema sp.
AAAGCCTACTAGACAAAAAAAACATCATAAATTACAATATGACACTAAGAGGGGAATGTGTTTGGAAAGGAGGGCATTGTATGTCAAAAGTTTTGTCCATTATCCTGGGCGGGGGCAAGGGGACTCGTTTATTTCCGTTAACTCAGTTCCGTTCTAAGCCGGCAGTACCTTTCGGCGGAAAATTCCGTTTGATCGATATTCCTATCTCTAACTGTATAAATGCGGATTTTCGTCAAATTTATGTTGTAACTCAATTTAACTCCGCTTCCCTTCATCTGCACATAGGCCAGACTTATCTTTTTGATTCCTTTACAAACGGCTTTGTCGAAATTCTTGCCGCCGAGCAAACTCTTGAACATTCAGGCTGGTATGAAGGCACTGCCGATGCGGTCCGAAAAAATCTTCCCCACTTCAGAACACAAAATCCTGCGTATTATATTATTCTTTCCGGCGACCAGCTTTACAGAATGGATTTAAAGGAACTTCTGCAGAAGCACATCGATTCCGGCGCCGCGATAACTATTGCCTGTACCGGCGTTTCAAGGGAAAACGCAAGCGGGCTTGGTATTCTTAAAGTTGACAAAACCAACCAAATTACAGAGTTTATGGAAAAACCGGGGCCGGTTAAAGATATTTCCGATTACAGGGCTCCGCATGAACTGCTTACGGAAAAAAACAAGGACGACTGCTACCTTGGTTCCATGGGTATCTATGTTTTTAACGCAAAAACAATGGAAGAATGTCTTGCGAATGAACTTACCGATTTTGGAAAAGAAATTATTCCGACAGCGATCAGCAAGCTGAAAGTAAACGCATATCTTTTTGACGGTTACTGGGAAGATATCGGAACCATAAGAAATTTTTATGATACCAATCTGGAGCTGACAACGCTCAGTCCTCGTTTTGATTTTTACGATGAGCAAAAGCCAATCTACACCCATATGCGCAATCTCCCGCCGTCAAAGATGAACTTTTCAAATATGAACCAGTCCATTGCCGCGGAAGGGTGTATCATCACCAACGCAAACATAACCAACTCAATTGTCGGTATCCGTACTATTATTGAAACGGGATCAAGCCTGAACGGCGTTGTGTGCATGGGCGCCGACTATTACGAAACAGAAGCCCAAAAGAAGCAAAATGCCGAATCCAGAATTCCCAATTTGGGAATTGGGCGCGGTGCAATTGTCAAAGGGGCAATCATCGACAAAAATGTCTGTATCGGCGAAGGCTGCCGGATAGGCGTAGATGATATCAAACGCATTGACGGCAATTACGGGCATTATCATGTCGTGGACGGAATTATTGTTATTCCAAAGAACACTATTCTGTATCCGGGGACTGTTATTTGACACGTTTCCGTTTTTTTGCAATTTGTGTTTTGCTTTTTACTTTTTTTTCATGCATAAAAAGCCAGTCTCAGAGCGTTCAGCCCCAGCCCGTAACAGAAGAGAAAGAAAACTCGTTTTTTTCTGACGTGTTAAACAGGGCGGCGTTACCCGAAAATATGTCCGCTAATCTGCAAAAAACCGCATTTGAAGACTCCCGGTTTTTTTCTGACATTACCGCTGTCCGTCAGACAGACCCGTACTTGTGGAAACTGGTAGATAAAAAAAACAGCCTTGGCGAATCTTACGCGCCCGATGATCTTGTTGAATTAAAAGGCGGCTCTTATATCGCAAACAGGGCAGGTATGCTGCTTCGCAAAGAGGCCGCCGACTCACTGGAAGAAATGGCCGCCGCCGCAAGAAAAGACGGGGTAACCCTGACAGCATCGTCAACTTACCGCTCATATTCGTATCAAGAGCAGGTTTATGCACGGAATGTAAAAGAGATGGGGCAAGCGGCGGCTGACAGGGAATCGGCCCGCCCCGGACACAGCCAGCACCAACTGGGTCTTGTCGTAGATTTTGGTTCAATTTCCGACGCATTTACCGGCACAAAACAAGAGGTCTGGCTTTCCCATAACGCATGGCGTTACGGCTGGTCCCTCTCCTTCCCCGAAGGTCTGGAAGAAGTTACGGGCTACCGCTGGGAAAGCTGGCACTACCGCTATGTCGGCAAAGACCTCGCAATTTTCATAAACACCTACTTTGACGGAATACAGCAATACGCGCTGCAGTTTTTAAAAGAGTTGAAAACAGTGAACAGTGAACAGTGAACAGATAATAGTGAACGATCAGTCTGAGCGTGATGTTTTACCATACTATTGCTTACAACAACACTGTTAACTATTCACTGTTAACTGTTAACTGTTAATTGTTCCCAATATCCGCTTGACTTCTTCCGCGGTGGAACATTCTAAAACTTTTTGCGCTATTTCCTGCGACTGCTTAACGGTAAGGGAACAAAGCGCGCGTTTAGCGGCGGCGACAGATGCGGTTCCCATGCTGAGTTTACGCAAGCCAAGGCCTACAAGAGCGGGAATTGCTAACGGGTCGCTTGCCAGCTCCCCGCAGATAGAGACGGGCTTTCCGTTTTTTTCAAAAACGGCGGTTATTTTTTTTATCAGCGTAAACATTGCGGGGTGGTAACTTTGGTAATAAGGCTCTACTTCAATGTTCATCCTGTCCGCCGCGCACAGGTACTGGCATAAATCATTGGAGCCGATACTGGCAAAATCCACTTCCTGCGCGGCGAAATCGGCTAACAGCGCAATGGAAGGTATTTCTATCATAATGCCGGTTTTAAACTGCCCAAAAGGTTTACCCTCTTTTTCAAGTTCTTCCTTAACAGACGCAATAATCTCTTTTGCCCTGCGTATGTCGTCAATGGAATTTACCATTGGGAACATAAGCCACATATTTCCGTAAACACTTGCACGCAAAGCCGCCCTAATCTGCGTTTTGAAAATATCAGGATTGCTAAAACAAAAACGCAGGGCGCGGTTTCCCAAAAACGGATTTTCCTCGCGCGGAAGATCCATACAGGAAAGCTGTTTATCCCCGCCTATATCAAGGGTACGCAGTATAACCGGACATTCTCCAAAACGTTCCAGAACCTTTTTGTAAGCTGAAATCTGCTCCTCTTCGTCCGGCAAAGTGTCCCGTCCAATATAAAGAAACTCGGTTCTGAAAAGCCCGACAGAATCTACATTCGCAGATGCCGCAAGTTCATCGTCCGTTACAGCAGAAATATTCAAGCCAATGTCGATTTTTTCCCCATCCGCCGTAATAGCCTGCTTTGAAAGATATGTTTGGGCATCCTGTCTGTCCCGGCTGAAAAGCTCATATTTTTTTCTGTATTCGGCAGCAACTTCATTTTCCGGATCAAGAATCACCTCGCCTTCATCGGCATTTACAACCGCAAGCTGCCCTTGTTTTACTGCATCCAAAAGCCCATGAACACCCATCACTGTCGGGATTCCGTAACTTCTTGCGATAATTGCGGTATGGGAAGTCAGCCCGCCTTTTTCCGTAAGCAGAGCCAGCGCTTTGCTCCTGTCCAGCGAAGCCGTATCCGAAGGCAATAAATCCTGCGCGGCAATAATGACAGGTTCTGTCAAAGAAGAAAGCCCCTCGTTTTTATTGCCGTACCATAACCTTAAAAGCAAAGCGCGTACATTGTCAAAATCCGCGGCGCGTTCGGCAATCAACGGGTCGGCGGCTTTTTGTAAAACTAAAAGTACAGTTTCATAAACCTGATAAATCGCCCAGTCGCCTGCCCATTTTTCGTTTAATATTCTGGACGGGATTTCTTCGTTAATAACGATATCTTCAATTATTTCCTGATGAGCGGTAAAAATGTCCGCTTTTTGCGGATCGTGTTTTTGCATGGAAAGTTTAAGCCCTTCAAGTTCGCCAAAAGCTTCTTTTTTAACTGCTAAATAACGATCAAGGTGGGATTGTTCTTCTCCTTCGGGAACAAAACTTTCCTGTGGAAGAAAACCAATTTTTGTATAAACAAAAACTCTGCCAACTGCTATTCCGGGGGCAGCTCCCTTTCCATTTAAAATCATCGGGATAAAAAAAAACCTGACCTAACTGCCTAAAGCTGTCAAGGTCAGGCTCTATTAATTTACCAGCCGTCAACCATATCGTCTTCGTCCCGGTTGTTCTCGGCGAACAAGTCCGTTACAGCGCGAAGATCATCAAAGTAAATATAATAACTGCCATAGGCTTCTACCGGATCACAGTCAATTCTGAAACCCATAATTTTAAGACCCATCTGGTTATTGTAATGGTAATTTCTCTGAACAACGCCGCTAAAGCCGTCTTCCGCCTGCGGAGGAATCGCGACTGTCATTTTTTTCCAGCCGATAAAATTGAGTTTTCCTACAAAGAATTCATAATTTCTGCCAAAGAAGTCCTGAAGCAACAGTACAAGCTCGTGGTTAAAGTTACGGCCCGCAACCCACACAGAAACGGTTTTTGTGATTCCCTCAATTGGAATAGGGCGGGTCGGATAAATCGTAAAACTGTTATGTCCCCTGCGAAGAAAATCTACCCTTGTACCAAGAACATACTTGTCCGAAATATTTAAGCCCTCTTCATCAGGAATTGGCTCTTTTGCTAAAGGGCTGCCGTTGAACAGTCTTGTCGTCGCATAACCTTCGTCAGACGACATTGTAGAGCGCCAGAAACCGTCATGCTCAAATTTGTCAACCGATACTTCTTTTAACATCTGCTGTGCGGAATCAATCCCAAGCCTTTCCGGATCGGGAGAACCAACTTCCCTCTGCTGTTGCTGCTGTGCGCAGACAAAACCGGCAGCTAAAAAGAAAAATGCTATTATTAAAAACTTCTTCATCTTTCACTCACTCCTTGATTATTTGCCCAAAGTTTTTGAACATGATCCGGATCAGCCAAATCATTACCGTCAAACAGAGGAGCAAACATATCCGTTAGTACCTTAAATTGTTTGAAATAAATATAAAAATCATCGACTCTTTCAACAGGCTGTGTCCATATTCTGAATTTTACAAAACGAAGACCGGCATAGGAAGGCAGCGTCCGCTTTGTCTGGACAATGTGGGAAGGAAGGCTGACTTGAAGGTTTCTCCAGCCGTTATATGAAATATCTCCCAGCTTAAGAGCATGAACGACACCTCTGTAATCGCGCACATAAATTTCTATGTAGTACCTTAGGTTTGCTCCCCATATCCACATATCAAAGTTACGCACTTTTCCGGGGATTGCAATTTCATAGGGCTCTTCGTCATCACCGTCCGCTAACACCGGGTAAATATCTATCCAGTTATACCCCACACGATCGAAACGTCCGTGAATGCCTAAACTTTTCAAAGGCGGCGAGTCGTCTGGCCGGTTGTATCCGAAAACGGCAACCGGCCATGCGTCTACATAATTAAGAACCGGGTAAGTTACGTCATCAGTCTTTGTAATAAATTTGCTTGACTCGGCTTTCCATGTATATTCGGAATCACCATTAAAAGATTCCAAAATCCTTGATTCTAAATTGGTTGCGATATCATCGGCACTAAAACCTGGAGAAACCATTATACATGCCCAGATAATCAGGCAGATAAACTTAAAACTTCCGTGTTTCATCCTTATATGCTCCTTATTTTATAGATACTTAATATTAATTATATTTGTTTGTCCATTTTTTGTCAAACCGTCAAACGTATATTTATTCATTATTTATCAAATTTTCCTTAATTTGCGGGCAGTATCCTTGCCAATCCCCTTCCCGCTCGTAAAAAGGATTTTTGACGGAATTTGGCCTTTTGTCATGCCGGCGGCAACCATTCTGACTGCGGGAACTGCCTGAACCCAGGGAGAATCGTTAAAGACAAGGACTACATCAAGCGGTATTAACTCAGGGTCAATCCATGTAAAGAAAATAACCGGAATATCGAAGTATTTGTCCAAATAATCGGCCCCTATACCTGCCAAAACCACACATGAAATGTTCTGATTGCCGGTAAATTGGGAATATGCGGTAAAAAAAGAGGTCTGCAAGGAGCTTCCAGCGTCATTTAGCGCCTTTAAAAAAGCCTCTCTACCCTGTGTTTGAACATTGGGCTCCAATAATACCGCTAATCTTTCATTTTTTTCAGCATCAAGGATAGCCGCGGCAAGGCCTGCGCGGTAAAAGTCAGCGGAAATTTCCGTTTTATAGATAAAATAGTCATCCGTACTACTGCCAATCGCAAACGAAGCCGGGTTTGCCTCTTCGGGATACCTGCCTTCCAGCAAAACTACAGGAATACCGGGATTTTTTTCCCTGTAATTCCGCGCGTTTTGGGCAAATCGTAAAGGGAAAATCGCACAAAATGGATTTTTTGAAGCGCCGGCTACGGCTAAATCAATTATATCATCCCCGGCATCATCGGCAACAGCGACAGGTATTACTCTTCGAAACAAAACAAGCGACGAATGCGCCGTTTCCAGCTTAATCCTATTTTCGCCGTAAAGCGCGGCAAAGGAAAGATCGGTAACAATAAGCACCGGAGGCCGCGCAAGAAATGCGATTAAAACAACAAGAACCGTAAACGCAAAAGAAGAGGCAGTAATTATCGTTTTCCGCCGAAGTTTCATATTGATAGCATACCATAAGGAGTGGGGAACAGTGAATAGTTAACAGTGAACAGTGAATTGTTGTTTGCAAGCGTATCGTGATGGAACTCGCCCCGCCTACTATTAACTATTAACTATTAACTATTAACTGTTAACTGTTAACTGCCTATCTTGACCAAAGGAAAAAGTGATAGCTGTTATCATAGCGTGTTTTTTCTCGGCGCCCACCAATGCAACTAAAAATAGTTGCTATTCATTTCGGTTTTTGATATACTTAATATTGAGGATGCTTATTTGAGTAAAAAAGAGAAGCTTGCCCGCCGCTTGCTGTCACGTCCGGCTGATTTCACCTTTGATGAATTAACTACTTTGCTCAGAGCTTTGGGATATACAATGGAAACAGCAGGGAAAACCAGCGGTTCTCGTGCGGCATTTGCGGACGGAGACGGAAATTATATCCGGTTACACAAGCCTCATCCCAGAAACATTTTGAAACTGTACCAGATTGACGATATTATCGCAAATTTGACGGAAAGGGGATTATTATGAATGGTAAAAACCAGGGAAATCATCTGCATTATAAAAACTATACCGGAAGCGTGGAATTTTCCGAAGAGGACGCTGTTTTTCACGGGAAAGTTATTGGGATAAAAGCGCTTGTATCTTTTGAAGGCGTAAGCGTGAACGCTATTATCAATGATTTTCACAAAGCAGTAGATGAGTATTTACAATTTTGCGCTGCCAGGGGGAAAGAACCGGAAAAGCCATTCAAAGGTTCTTTTAATGTTCGTATCAACGCTGATCTCCACCGCCGTCTGGCTTTGTCCGCGTTAAATCGCGGTGTCTCTTTGAATGCCATGGTTGAAGACGCACTTCAGCAGTCGGTACGTGTCTGAACACCGGGTAAAAAACGTCAAAAGAGGAAAAAGTGATAGCCGTTATCATAGCGTGTACTACACCGCCAATGCATATAAATTTGCTTGACAATGCATAAAGAATTGTAGTATTATATGCATAGTGTTCTGTAATATTCTTTATCTGTATATTACAGAACACTAGGAGATAGTATGAGAACTACTTTGGAATTGCCCGATACATTAGTTCATGAAGCAATGTCTTTAACCAGAATTTCCGTAAAAACGGAATTGGTGAAATATGCTTTAGAAAATGTTATCCAACGGGAAAAAATCAAAGATTTGAAAAATTATTTTGGCAGAGTAAACCTGGACATTGATCTTAATAAATTGAGGAATCGATGAATTATCTTGTTGATTCTTCCGTGTGGATTGAATATTTTAAAGGAAATCAGAATTATTCATTTATAACCGGGCTTATCGATACTAACGCAATATGTACAAATGATATTATTTTAACAGAATTATTACCGTCCATTATTCATAAAAAAGAGCGCAAATTAGCCGAACTTTTGAATTATATAAAAACGTATGCATTAATTATTGACTGGCAGGAAATACGCGATATACAGCTTCTCAATTTAAGACATGGAAATAATAATATAGGGATTTCTGATATTATCATCGCTCAAAATTGTATGCAGAACAGATTAAAGATAATAGCGCATGA
>JAIRUC010000302.1 GCA_031254615.1 Treponema sp.
CTACTCCGCTCCATGTAATCATGTACCGGTATTTTGGCTGGACGCCGCCCGAATACTGCCACCTTCCGATGGTGATGGGACAGGATGGAAAAAAACTTTCCAAACGCCACGGCGCGACCAGCATTGACGAGTTCCGCAAACAGGGCTACCTTCCCGAAGCGCTGTTAAATTATGTCGCGCTTCTCGGCGCGTCTTACGAGGAAGGCAAAGAGATTTACACGTTAGGTGAACTTGCGCAGAGATTCAGTCTCGAAAAACTGAACAAAGCGCCCGCGGTTTTTGATTACAAAAAACTGGAATGGTACAACGGCCAGTATATCAGAATGAAAAGCGACGAAGAGCTCGCGCGGCTTTGCCTGCCTTACGCGCGGGCGTCAGGGCTTTTTGGCGAGGACAAGCCATCACCGCAGCAGCTTTCCGTCTTTACCGCCGCAATGCCGCTGGTAAAAGAGCGCCTCGTCTTTCTTAACGAAGTCCCGGAAAAAATCGCGTACCTGTTCAAAGAACCGGAAGTTCCCGCGGCAGAAGAGTTCATTCCCAAAAAGTCCGACCTTACAACTACGATAGAGCTGTTGCGGCACGGGCTGGAATTTGTAAATCCGTTAGCTGAAGCGCAGGACGATGAGCGGGCGGAGAATTTTATAAAAGCCGAAGCCGAAAAGCGAGGCGTAAAACTCGGCGATTTGATGATGCCTCTTCGTGTCGCGATAACAGGCAGCCGCGTAAGCCCGCCTCTTTTCGGCTCCCTGCGCATACTTGGCGCGGAATGTTCAAGACAGCGAGTGCAGAAGGCGCTGGATAAATTAGCAATGAGCAATGAGCAATGAGCAATTAAGAATTTTTATCACGGAGTTTACGCGGAGGAAGAAAATGCTTAATCATCGTGAAACTCCGCAGCTCCTTGGCTTTTTAGCACATAATCTATACTTGATGTAAACCAGCTCCGTTTTCAACCAACAATATTGCTCATTTCTAATTGCTCATTGCTCATTGCTCATTTTTCTTACGCCAAACACCGCTTCAACCCCTCAAAGGCAGAGCCAAGATCGTCAAAATGAAGTTCCGCCATGCTGTCGAGCGGGGTGGGCATATTGTTTACGATGACGATTTTTCCGCCGGAGCGCAGAGTATACTGCGGCATTGAGGCGGCGGGGTGAACCGTTAAACTTGTTCCCAGCACAAGCATCAAATCCGCTTTTTGGGATTCGGTTACCGCATCTCTCAACGCCTGTTCCGGCAGGCTTTCGCCGAAAAATGTGATTGCCGGTTTCAGTACCCTGCCGCATTTTGGGCAGAGGGGCATTTTCCCATCACGCACCGCAGACGCGGCTTCTTCAAAACTGACACGCACGCCGGCGCAGCGCAGGCAGTAGTGAATCACGGGTGAACCATGAATTTCAATCACATTTTTACTGCCGCCCTTTTGGTGCAGAAGATCGATGTTTTGGGTAATCAGCGCTTTTAGAAATCCGCGCTTTTCAAGTTCCCCCAAAACAATGTGAACAATAGAAGCCTCTTTTTCATCGAGATTGTAAATAAAAGAGCCGGCCTGGCTGTAATAGAAAGACGGGTCTTTTTCAAAATACTCAAAATTAAAAATTTTATCCGCATCCATCTCGTTGTAAAGGCCGTTCTTGCCGCGAAAATCACGAATCCCGGAAAGCGTACTTACTCCCGCGCCGGTCAGAGCAACCAGATGTTTGGCCTCCTGTATAAGAGCAAACAATTTTTTTATTTCTTTCGTTTCTGCGTCCATTGCGTTATTATAACATATATGAGAAAAAATTTATGTACTGTTTTTATGGTTTTGCTTTTGATAGGAATGAGTGCCTGTTCAACAACGGCAAATAATGCAAGAACCAGTCTGGATTGGGAAGGAAGTTATATGGGCATAATCCCTGCGGCTGACGGGCCGGGCATTAATGTTCAGATCACCTTACGCGCCGATCAAAGCTTTACCATTGTTTATAACCATATCGACAGACAGGGTATCGCGACGGAATCGGGCATATTCAGCTGGAATGAAAACGGAAGTGTAATCACATTGAAGCACACAACTTTTCCCCCCTTTTACATGGTAGGCGAAAATCATCTGCTGCAACTGGACATGAAAGGAAAACGAATTACAGGCAAGTTGGCGGATCAATATGTGCTGAGGAAGAGAGTGAACAGTTAAACGATTGCCTGTGCGGCCGCAACCGCGCTTACGCATAAAACAACACTAAGCGCCATATAAGAAACGGCAACGATAATTTTCCCTTCCTGAAGCAGGCTCATCGTTTCTGTAGAGAAAGTTGAAAACGTAGTAAATCCGCCGCACAGTCCTATTTTTAAAAACAAAAGCAGACGCGGGTTAAAATCAACATTCCTGCCGGCAAGCGCCACGATCAGGCCGAGACAAAACGCTCCGGAAAGATTAACAGCCAGGGTGGTCACCGGAAATCCGTTTTGGGGTCTCAGGGGAAGCAGGCAAAACAGATAGCGCATAACTGCGCCGATCGCTCCTCCGGCGCCGACAACAAGACAATTTATAATCATTTTTTTGTCTCCGCCCCGGACACGGCAACAATTGCACCTGCCATCAGATTGTTACTCCTCTCCGCTAAAACGCCTTGTCCGCACCGGAGGCAAACCATTTGTAGACTGCGTCCGCGCGGTTTCTGAAAGAATTGCCTACCCTGTCTGTCATTCCTGGAATAGAGGCGGCCTTTGCCATTGAAACGGCGTAAATTAAAAGTGAGTCGCCGCAGTCAATTACCGCCAGAATCGAGCGGAGTTTGTTTTTGCCTACTGCGGGGATTATTCCGTAACTCATGGCGGTTATGTTTTCCTGAATGAAAATCAGCGCGTCTGCTGCCGCTGTGTATTCGTAGCGGTAGATGTTGTCTCCAAAGGTTAAATCTTTTTGTCTTGCGAAAAGCGTGTACTGCGCGGGCGGCTGTTCAAAAACAGGATCGGGAAGCTGGTTTTTGGATGACTGCCCGTCTATCACTGAGGAATATTCGTAGAAAGTTCTCATGGTGTTACGGGATGCGGAAAAATATTCAATACCGGTCAGGGTGCTTATGGCAAGCAGTTGATTAAACAAATTGGCGCGTTGTGTGTCATTCCAATCGGCGACAAGCTCCGGCTTTTTATAAAGGTACAGAGTTTCAACCGCCAGAGACGGATCTAGCTCGGACATGGAGACGGCGGCAAGCTGCTGTAATTCCGCAAACCGGGGCAGTAACTTTAACGCCGGTTTTTTCATCTGCGTTTCGGAAATTGAGCCTGAATGCAGACGAGCGGCGTTTTCTGTCCCTACCAGCTCTTCAAGAGGGAGCGAAAAAACGCAGGGAACGGCGATAAATAAAAATAAAACAGCAAACTTGCATTTCATTTACTTTAATCCGCGGTAAAAGACCCTTACCTGCTTATATAAACCATCTCCCTCGCTTTTGGTTTCAACATCATTGATATCATTTAATGTTGTATGAATAAGCCACCTGTCAAAGGGATTCATCGGTTCAAGCAGAACGGAATCGCGGCTTTCGCGCACTTTTTCCGCTACGTTATACGCAAGGCGCACAAGGGACTCTTCCCTGCGGATACGGTAATTTTCCGTATCAAGGATTACGCGCATATCTTCCCTGCCCAGCCTGCCGGCGTAAATGTTTAACAAAAGCTGCAGCGCGTCCAGGTTTTTGCCTTTTTTTCCAATCAGGATCGATGAATGTTCGGAATCGATTTTTAATCCAATCTTGTGCTTCTCCCTGAATACGACCGAAACCTTGCCGGGATAACCCATCCTTTCGATAATGCCTGATGTAAACTCCGCCATTTTTTCTTCAAATTCATTCTGTGGTACAGGTTCTCCGAAGATCGCCTTGCTTCCTCCCATCCTGTATCCTGTTTCCGCTTCATCCGCCCCGGAAAAATTATTAGATGAAGAAGAATGCGTGTTACCGGTATGAACCCTTATCCGTACAAGGCCTTTTTTGAAAAGACCGCTTTTCTGGGTTTCCAGAATCTCTACATCAAAATCGTCTTTTTCAAGACCAAGTTCTTTTGCCGCATTGTCGATTGCTTCTTTTTCGGTGCGGCCCTCAAATTCAAATTCCATAAGTATCTCCTTACTATATATAGGTAATCTCTGAAACTAAAGTTTCCTGAAACTAAAGTTTCTAAAAACTAAAGTTTTTCAGAAATTACCTTTTTTTCTTCCTTGGCGGCGCAATAATCGGCTTTTCAGCCGGCTGTATTACAGCTTCTTCTTTCTTTGCCTTAATGTACCTGTTTATTATCAACTGCTGTACCAAAGTAAGAATGTTGGAAAAAATCCAGTATATCAGCAATCCCGAAGGCACATTATAAAGTACGAAGAAAAACACGATTGGCATGACGTATAACATCATCTTCATCTGTCCGCCCTGCTGCTGTCCGGGGTTCTGCGTTACCTTGCCGTAAATTAACTGTGAACCAACATAGATAAACGGCAACGCCCTCAGCGCCGTCCAGCCGAAAATCGGCAGTTTAAAACCATCCGGGAAATTCCAGATATACTCCGGAAGTGAAAGGTCGGGTATCCAGCCGGGAATAAACTCGGCTCCTCGCAGATCAAAATGGTTATTGAACAAATTATACATGGCGATAAAAATCGGAATTTGCAGAAGCATGGGAAGACAGCCGGAAAGCGGGTTGTATCCTTCCTGTTTGTAGAAATTTGCCATTTCAGCCTGCTGCTTCTGCGGATTGCTTTTGTATTTTTCCTGTATTTCTTTGATCTTGGGAGCGAGCGCCTGCATACGCAAAGTGGCTTCCGAGCCCTTTTTTGTAAGCGGGAAGAAAAGGATTTTTATAAATAATGTTAGCAGAATAATCGCAATGCCGTAATTAGGCGCTATTTTATAAAAAATAAGGAGCAGCCACTTTAACGCCTTTTCCAGCGGAGACAAAATTCCGCGCGAACTGGCTACTTCTACAAGCTGCGTGTCTTTAAGGCCAAATAAATTATTGCCGGTATTGTAAACAGCAAGCGCTTCCTGTGTTTTAGGTCCAAGATAAAAACGATATGTATCCGTAGCTTTGGACGCGCTTATAGCAGGACGGATGATACTAAGTCTGGAAGCGGAAGCTATCCCCTGTTCCGGTTTATCCGAAAAAGTGATGTTGTACTGGGCAAGATACGGAATTGCAATAAAGGAAAAATACTTGCCGGAAATTGCAGCCCACGCCGGACGGGTGTCGATAATATCGTTGACCTTTGCGTTTTTTCTTTTTCCGTTTGCGTATGTGATATAGTGCCGGTAATCGTATCGGTTATCCAGTTTTTCAAACTTGGGACCAATCTGCGGTCCAAAGGTAAGAGTATACGCACTGCCGCCGAAGTTAAAGCCGGACATTGAATATCCGCCGTCAAGAGTTATGGCCAGCTCAAACATATAATCCTTTGGTTTAAAATCGTAGCGTTTTATCAGGCGGAATTTTCCGTCTGCGTTACTCGAAAAGTCACGATAAAATTCTATTGAATACTCTGACAATCTGTTCACATAAAACAAAGATGTAACAGGCTGTGCGTCAATGCCGCCAAATGCCACGGAAAAAGCCTGCGCTTTTTGTGTACCGGAACGGACCATATCTTCATATTCTGGTGTGCCGGGAAGGATCATATCGACATATTCTTCTTTGTCTAAATGCTCCTTCAATTTCCACGAAACAACATTGCCGCCGGCATTGGTAAGAACAACGGTTATCAATTCCGTATCAATTGTTATAAGCTCGACTTCCTGCGGACCGGCATCCAAGTCAGACTGCTGCGCCGCTGCCTGCTGCTGTGACGCAGTTTGCTGCACTGCCGGCGGTTCGCTAACCGGAGCCGCTGCTTGCTGCGCCGTTGCTTGCTGCGCTGTCTGCGGCAAAACCGTCTCCGGCACAACTGCTGTTACCGGCGACGGAATTTCCGTTTGCACGGGCTTAGGAGGAAAGAAAACTCCCTGCATCGCGTAAAAACCAATAAGTACAACGGTAGAGAGTATCACCGCTAAAATTGTATTTTTTTCCATTTTACTTCCTTGCAAAAATTAGGGTACAGGATCATATCCGCCCGCATGAAGAGGATGACATCGGATTAACCGCCTGACAGCCATCAAACAGCCGCGAAAAACACCGTATTTATCTACCGCTTCATAAGCGTAAGATGAACAACATGGATAGTACCTGCAAACCGGAGGGAAATGCGGAGACACTGCATGCTGATAAAAACGAATAAAAATTAACGCTATCTTCTTCATTTCAATAAACCGGCTTTGTTAAAAAGAGATTCAAGTTGTCCAAGCCTGCCGGAAAGATTCATATCGGTTTCCGGATAGACCAGCAGTATAAAATCGTTACCGCCGCAAAGCCGGCCGTTCAATAGCCGAAAAGCCTCACGTCCAAGACGCCTTGCTCGGTTTCTGGCAACTGCCTTTCCAAAACTTTTTCCTCTTTGAAAAGTAAAACAAATCCGGTTGTGGGGCAAATCGTTTTTTAAAACAAAAAGTTTCGCGCCCCGGCAGAAAAATTGTCTGCCCTTTTCAAAAACCGCCCGGATTTCACTCCTTCCCTTTAAATGCTCCTTTCGCTCAAATCGAAAAGAGGCTTCGTTACAGCTAATATGGCTTTTTCTCGTCAGAAGCCGTCAGCTTATACCGACCCTTTGCCCTTCGGCGGCTCAGTACAGCCCGCCCCCACCTAGTTTTCATACGGGCGCGAAAGCCGAATTTACGGTTCCGCTTAACTTTACTGGGTTGATAAGTCCGTTTCATGATATATACTCCTATATAAAAGGTTAAAACCGATAATATGGTTTTAGTTTATTAAATTTGAAAAAAAAGGTCAAGCGCATGTACCTGAATTATACCCTTTCCGGCCATATTTATATCTCCCCGCAGGACGATTGCCGCAAAATCGTAGATGCCATGCTTGCGACCGAATACGACATGGATTTCTGCCTGGCCGAAGATTTTAGTCCGGATTTCGTCGCCAGCTTGATGGAAGCCGGTTTTTTGGTAATGTCGATGAATCTGTCCCAGGACAACACCGCGCCGGAGTTTATTTTGCTCCCCAAACTGCACCTTGTCCGTTCCGCCCTCTTTTTTGAAAACTTACACATAAAAAAATCCATCCGCCGTTTTTTAACCCGATATGAACTGCGCCCAGACGCCGAGTTCGAGCGCATTGTCGACCGCTGTGTCGAAAAACACAAATCCGACTGGCTTAGTCCCCCCTTGGTTGACTGCATAAAAAAAATCCGGGCAGCCCGCCCCAAACCGGAAGCCGGCCGCCTTGTCCCCACGCCAAACGCCTATCCCGCCTCTTTCGCTCTGTACCGCGAGGGCAAACTTATCGCCGGAGAATTCGGCGTGGTCTGCGGCAAAGTCTACACCAGCTATTCCGGTTTTTACGACGAAGACAACGCCGGCACGGTTCAACTTGTCCTTGCCACCCGCCACCTGCAGGAACAGGGCTTTTCATTTTTTGATTTGGGAATGCCCCTTGATTACAAAAATGATCTGGGAGCCGTTGATATTTATCCGGAGGAATTTGTAAGGATTTTTAGAGATGGGGAAAATAAGCCGTAATTTACGTTATAATGATTTGATTGGTAATTATATGGAACATTTATGCGAAGGTGATTTTATTATCATACCCAAGGGAACTTCTCACAGACCGGTATGCAAAGAATTAGTTAAGTGCCTGCTTATTGAAACAACAGGTACGCTTACAAAAGAAAATA
>JAIRUC010000051.1 GCA_031254615.1 Treponema sp.
CTGTTGGTAAAAACATCCGTGGTTATTTTTCTGTTTGTAATTTCAAGCGGAAGAATATCCTCGATTCCTTTGCCTGCCAGTTTTTCATAAAAGCCGCTTGTGATAAAAACTTTGCTTCCGTTCAACAGACTTTGTTTTATCTTGCTGACAATTTCTTTGTCCCACGCGGCGTCTGCGGTTAGGAAAATCGTCTTTGCATCCTTTGGATAATAAGGATACGGATCAAGCGGGACGCCGCACATTCCGATAAATTCATGAAGAAGCCGCTCTCCGTAAGAATGATATGGCTTATAACAGGCAACGCCCACCGGCTCCCCTGTCTGTCCGATGAATGTGTCCGCCTCGTCATAGAACGCGCCGACTGCGGCGGTGTAAAGCGGGGCGTTTACCAGCAACGGAAAACAGAACAACATTTGTTCGCGGCATTTTGAAAATAACGTCAGATATGCCTGCTGCACATAATCTTCCAGAGAGCAGTCAAAAAGATCGTACCAGCCGCCGCCGTTTTTTCCCGGCTTGATATGTTCCAAAAGGCGCGGCAGGAAAAAGCTCAAATAACGCGGCAGATTTTGATGAGTGTAATGAGGATCGCGCGTTTCCGTGCCGGTGTAGATCATGTCAAACATTTTCGGCTCGTCTTCAAGATTGTAGCCGTTCGCCTGAAAACTGTCGTACCAGTTGGGGTATTTGATTATGCAGTTTACCTTCGGATTCGCCGCTTTCGCGTTTTTGATAATTACGTTTTGCGAAATGTCGTTCATCAAAGCGAGGCGGAAGGACGCCCAGTCGCGGTCTCCTTTTGCTTTTATGCACGATTCACAGCGGCAGTTGGTAAAGTAAAAATCATCAAGGATAAGTTCGTCAAAAACTTCCGCGGTGTAGGCGGCAATCTCTCCAAGCCTTTTGCGGTTTTCCGGGTCTGTAAAACACATACTTCCCATCAATGTACTTTTTACAGTTGTCGTTATGCCGCCGGATACCATGTAGCCTTTTTCGATAAACAGCGCTTTGATTTCTTCCATCTTTTTCCGCTCTACAAGAATTTCCGAGCGGTAAGTTTCAAGATAGATTTTATCCAGCTTGATGTATTTGCCTACTTTTTCAATGTCCGCTCTTATCTGTTCAATTGAAGTCTCATTCAGATAACCGGCATGCGCGTATGTAACTGTTAAAAAATTCTTGTAGTGCATTATTTACTCCCCATTGTTACAATAACTTTATGTACCTTATTGTCGTTAAAGACCGGCAATACAGCTCCGTTATGCGGATTTCCGTCCAGCATAACGGACTTAACTCCCTTTTCCACACCCGCGCTGTTATCAACTGTTATGTGATAATCAGCGCCCCGGAAATGACGGGTAACGGTAAAACCTTTCATGCCCGAAGGAATGCACGGATCGACAAGAAGGCCGTCAAAGACAGGCCGCACTCCAAGAATATATTGAGAAATACTGACAAATGTCCAAGCCGCTGTTCCCGTAAGCCATGAATTTTTTGCCTCGCCGTGCCGTACCGCGTCTTTGCCGGCTACCATTTGCGCGTACACATACGGCTCCAAGCGGCGAAGATCGCTGTCGTCCTCGCGGTAGGCTGGGCAAATTTTAGTGTAGGTCTCGAACGCGCGGTTTCCGTGTCCAAGAGCGGTTTCCGCTATCGTAACCCACGGATTGTTGTGGCAGAAAATACCGGCGTTCTCTTTGTATCCCGGCGGATAGGAAGAAACTTCACCTAACTCAAGATGATAATCCTTGTACGCCGGCTGCAGCAGAACAATGCCGTACGGCGTATCAAGGTGCTCTTTTACGGAATCAAGCGCCTTCTGCGCACGTCCGTCTTTAAGACCGATACCCGCCATAACAGCAAAGCCGTTGGACTCGATAAATATTTTTCCGTCTTCACATTCACGACTGCCGATTTTTTTACCGTGCGCGTCATAGGCGCGAAGGAACCAGTTGCCATCCCACCCGTGATTGTTAACTGCGTCGGTCATTGCGGCGATGGCTTTTTCGGCGTACTGCGCTTCGTCACCACGCCCTGTTCTGCGGCAAATCTCGGCATATTCGGGGCCGGTAAAAACAAAAATTGCCGCGATTAAGACAGATTCCGCAATGCCGCTTTCAAAGTTGGCGGTTGTCTGGAAAGATTCGCCCGGCGTTTTGGAAAAGCAGTTGAGGTTTAAGCAGTCGTTCCAGGCGGCGCGGCCGATCAGCGGAAGTCCGTGCGGCCCGGTATGCGTTACTGTATAATCAAAAGAACGCTTTAGGTGAATAAAAAGAGTGTCAGCTAACGACTCGTTGTTGTCGAACGGCACTTTTTCGTCAAGTATGCTGTAGTCGCCTGTCTCTTTGATGTACGCCGCAACTCCGCAGATGAGCCAAAGAGGATCGTCATTAAAGCCTGAGCCAATTTCGTTATTGCCGCGTTTTGTCAGCGGCTGATATTGATGATACGCGCTTCCGTCCGGAAACTGCGTTGCCGCAATGTCCAGAATACGCGAACGGGCGCGCTCCGGAACAAGATGCACAAAGCCCAAAAGGTCCTGATTTGAATCGCGGAAACCCATGCCGCGCCCGATGCCCGATTCAAAATAAGACGCGCTGCGCGACATGTTAAATGTCACCATACACTGATACTGATTCCAGATACCCGCCATACGCGCCATTTTTTTGTCTTCGGCGTCAACCGTAAAGCGGCCTAAAAGATTTTTCCAGTATTCGTTAAGCGCGGCAAAAGCCTTATCCGCCGCTTCCGGCGAATTGTATTTTTCAAGAAGAACATTCGCTGGCTTTTTGTTAATTACGCCCTGCTTCTCCCATTTTTGATCCTCGTGATTTTCGCAGTAACCAAGAACAAAAACAAAAGTTTTAGATTCACCCGGCGCAAGGCGCGCTTTGATGTGGTGAGAACCAATCGGCGCCCAGCCGGAAGCGACAGAATTTTTCGCCTCGCCGTCAAAAACAACCTGCGGATGATCAAACCCGTTGTAAAGACCAAGGAAAGTCTGCCTGTCCGTGTCAAAACCATCGACCGGAACATTAACCGCCCACACCGCATAATGGTTGCGCCGCTCGCGGTACTCGGTCTTGTGATAAATGCGTGAGCCGTCAATTTCAACCTCGCCAATGCTGAAGTTACGCTGAAAATTCGTCATATCATCATTTGCGTTCCACAAACAGAATTCAACAAAAGAAAACATATCCACGCGCTTATCTACATTTGATTCATTTGTCAGCGTAACTTTGTGGATTTCGCAAGTGTCGTGTAACGGCACAAACGAGACTTGCGAAAACGCAAGCCCGTTACGCGCGGAGGAAATGCGCGAGTAACCCATTCCATGACGGCACTCGTAGCGGTCAAGTTTGGATTTCATCGGCAGCCAAGAAGGAGTCCACACCTCGCCTTCGTCACGCAGATAAAAATAGCGCCCGCCCGCGTCGGTCGGCACATTGTTGTAGCGGTAACGTGTCAGCCGCAGCATCCGCGCATCGCGGTAAAAACAGTAACCGCCGGATGTGTTAGAAAAAAGGCCGAAAAAATCCTCACAGCCCAAATAATTTATCCAAGGATAAGGGGTATCGGGACGGGTAATTACATATTCCCGCGCATTGTCGTCAAAGTAACCATATTGCATATCATTTCTCCTTTAATAGCATAATATAGTAGAAAATCGTTGAAAGCAAGAATTTTTGGGGAAAGAGCTGACTTTTAGGAACAGAGTTAAACTAATATCCGCGATAACTGTATCATTTTGACATAATTTTTATCGATTTTTTTTGACTTGTGTCATTTTTACTCAAAATTATCTAAATCTATATTTAAATGAGTGTACAAAATTTTGTGTTTTTGCGTCTTTTTGCGTAAAAATTCATAAAAATCCGTCTTGGCACGGTTTTTGCTAATATATTTATGTCGACGAGGACGAGCGGAAAACCTGCCGAAAGGGGGAGGTTCGTTGAACCGTTAATCCGCCAATTATCCCGCCGGACAACAGAGGAAAAGAAAATGAAAACTTTAACCATGTATCGCCCCACAGTTCAAAACGCACTGAGCGATTTTGACAGGTACTTAGAGTCCTTCTTTGGGGACTCCTTCCTGGCCCCGGCCGCCAGAATGTTCAACCATACTCCCGCGGTAGACATTCAGGAAACCGAAAACGGTTATGTTTTGGATATGGAGTTACCGGGCTATGACGAGAAGAACATCGAAGTTCATGTCGACGGCTCAAGCCTGACCATCTCTTCAAAAGAAGAGGAAACGCGGGAAGAGAAAAAGAAAGACGAAGCCACAGGGACTTTCATCCTTCGTGAACGGAAGGTCAGCACTTTCAACCGTTCTTTCAAACTGCCCGAAAACGCCGATTCGGAAGGAGTCAACGCATCATTTAAAAACGGCATCCTGAACCTGCAAATTAAAAAACGCGCAGAAGCGCAGAAAAAACTGATTCAGATTAACGCCGCGTAATTTGCGCAACGTAACAAGGGACAATGAGCAGGGAATTTCTTTGCTCATTGTTCCGTATTGTCTTTGTAATCTAACTAAATATCCTTAATTTGCTGTTCGGAAAGCCCGGTGACTGCTTGTATTTGTTCTGATGATAAACCCAGTGCTTTCATCTTTTGGATATATTCCAAGCTTGTTTCTAATCGTCCCTGTTGCATACCCTGTTGTAAACCACGCTGAATGCCCTGTTGTAAACCTTGCTGAATACCCTCCCGCTTGGCATTGACCATGCCGCTTTGGAGATCGAGGTCGTATTTCAATTCGCTGGTGAGACGGGCATATTCCCTTTCGTCATCAGTGATGTTAAATAACGCGTTTGCAGCCATTGCTATTCCTCCTTCGCGGTTTACTATCTCTGTAATTTTCTCACTTTTACCCCTGTCTGTCAAATATTCAAAAAACGCAGCCCACGCTTCCGCCTCGGTCATTTCGGTCACGGATTTCTCGATCACTTTTGCGGCTTTCACAAGTTCCATGATGATTATCCTCGTTTTGCCATTCAGAGACATATTGTTGACAGGATCGTAATACTCAAAATAGCGTGCCAAAGTATCA
>JAIRUC010000073.1 GCA_031254615.1 Treponema sp.
GATTTTCTCGCGGGATATTTTCCGTTAAATCTTTCCTTAAAAACTTTTTCCATTACCGGTATATTCCATATATCCCGAAACAAACAATCAAGTTTTACAACCGATTCCAATGTCAGCCCAATTGATTCCAGCCTGTTTTTCAAATCATCAAGCGCGCCGTTTATTTGGTTTTCAATCGGCTGACCAACATTGCCGACACAATAACTTGTAAAAACAAAATCCCCGGCCTCAACAATTCCGGAATGAGCCCATTGTTCATTTACATCGCTTCTTTTAATTCCTTCCATTTTTTCCCTCCAATACTCTTAAATCATCTTTTTCGTATTTATGTTTCCCTATTTGTTTCTTTTTATAATTCCAGCATTTTATACAATCTTCTCTGCTTAATTTTGGATTATTCGCAAAGAAATCTCTTGTGTATTGATTATATTCAAATTGTTTGCCAATTACGGTTTTACTCCCGGATTTTTTATCTGACAATATTTTATTGTACTCTGCCGCCGCTTCTTTGTATGTTTTTTTGCCCTTGTTTTTTTCCATCCATTTCATAAATTGGACATTGAATTTAAAATGTTTTCCGATAACTTCTTTGAAAAACGCCCTGTGTATTTCATTATTGGAATAATTTTTGTCGATTATTATCTCCAATGACAGTTCAAAATCACTATTTACAATTTTTTGCCTTGTTTTTATTTTCTTAACAGGTTTATTTTCAATATAATTTGATATATATTCCAATAAATTTTCTTTTGATCCCGATGCCGGCAAACCATTTTTTTTACATAATTCTATCAGATCATTTTTCAGAAAATACTTTCCGTATAATTCTTCTTTTGTTTTTGGCAAATCCATAATTATTAGATTACCATCTGACGCAAACGCCCTTTGCCTGTGCGTTTTTCTTAATCTCACTAATCGTAGTTTTTCCGAAGTGCAAAAGCGACGCCACAAGAGCCGCATCCGCGCCGGGCGCTTCGTCAGGCGCAGTTCCCTGAGGCATTTCAGGAGATGCGGTACTGAGCAGAACATCCGCGATTTGATCAAGCGTTCCGGCGCCGCCTGAGGCGATTACGGGAACAGGCACAGCGTTGAGTATCCTGCGGTTAAGCTCAAGGTCGTAGCCGCCGCCTGTGCCGTCCGCGTCAATTGAGTTAAGGAGTATTTCGCCGGCGCCAAGTTCTACCGCGCGAATTGCCCATTCAACAGCGTCAATTCCCGTGTCGGTTCTGCCGCCGTGGGAGAAGGCTGTCCAGCGCAAGTCACCGCCGCCTGTTACGCGCTTTGCGTCAATTGAAAGCACGACACACTGGCTGCCGTAAGCGTTTGCCATTTCGCGTAACAATTCGGGGCGGCTCAGGGCGGAAGTGCAGACTACGGTCTTGTCCGCGCCTGCGTTCATCGACTCGCGCATATCGTCAACGGTACGTATGCCGCCGCCCACGCACAGGGGGATAAAAACTTCGGCGGCTACTTTACGCACCACGTCCAGCAATGTAGCGCGGCTTTTGTAGGAGGCGCCGATGTCAAGAAAAGAAAGTTCGTCTGCGCCGTCGTCATTGTAGCGGCGGGCAAGCTCAACGGGGTCGCCCGCGTCGCGGACATCCTTGAACTGTACGCACTTCACTACCCTGCCGTCGTCAACGTCAAGGCACGGAATTATTCGTTTTGCCAGCATTTTTAACCCTCCGCCCAATTTTGAAGGAGGGCAAGACCTGTTGCGCCTGATTTTTCCGGGTGAAACTGAACTGCCGCAAGCGCGCCGCGTTCCACAGCGCAGCAGTAGCGGACATAGTACTCGGTTTGCGCGGCGCAGACATCAGTATCCGCAGGGTCGGCGTAGTATGAATGTATATAATAGAAAAAACTGTTATCGCCCAAACCGCGGAAAATTTTTGATTCCGGGCGCGCGGCAGTCTGATTCCAGCCAATCTGCGGAACTTTTCGCCCCGGGAAACGGCGCACTGTGCCGGGAATTATAGAAAGCCCCTGCACCTGCGGCGCTTCTTCGGAAGTTTCAAATAACAACTGCAAGCCGATACAGATTCCCAAAAAAGGCTTGTCCGCTTTTATCCATTCGCGTAACACTTGCGCATAACCGGATTTGTTAATGGAAGCCATTGCCGCCGCAAAATGTCCGTCTCCGGGGAAAATGATTTTCTCAAACGGTGATGACGAAGGCAAAAGCTCATCCGGTCCCGCGGCAAAACGCGCCGGGATAGAAAGCCGCTTGAGGGCGTTCATAACAGAGCCTAGATTTCCGGCTCCGTAGTCGATTACACCAATCACACAATCACTCCCGAATCGCCTAATCCCGGCAAAGAACCTTTGGTTGAGGGAATTGAATTTTTTGCGCGTTCGTCAATTTCGCAGGCGGCGCGCAGAGCGCGGGCGGCGGCTTTGAAGAGCGCCTCAATCTTGTGGTGATCGCTTCTGCCGCGCAGAATTTCCAAATGCAGATTACAGCCAGCCGCGCTTACAAAACCCTGCCAAAAATCTTCGATTACGTCGGTCTGAAAATCACAGTGCCCCCCGTTTTCAGGCACCGAAACAAAAGGCGCGCCGGAAAGCTGTCCGTCAAAATATAAAAACGGCCTGCCCGAAATATCCACGGCGGCGCGGGCTAAACATTCATCCATAGGAAAAAGACAGCTTCCGCTGCGCCTTATGCCCCTTTTTTCACCTAACGCTTTCGCGAAACATTGCCCAAACACAATGCCGGTATCTTCAACAATGTGGTGCTGATCAACTTCAAGATCGCCCTTTGCGCGCACTTCAATGTCAAATAACCCGTGACGTGCAAATGTATTCAGCATATGGGACATAAACCCGACAGGATAGTCAAGTTTCGCGTTCCCTTTTCCGTCAATATCCAAAGCTATAAAAATTTCAGTCTCTTTTGTTTTTCTTCCAATCTCAGCTTTTCGCGTCATACATCCTCCTTTTAAGGTACTACCTTACGAAGATCATACTCCACAATATCGAGCGCGCCAAGTTTTTTCAGTTTTGGAATAATATCTGGAACTTCGTGTTTTTTAACGGCAATTTTTACCGCGTAACCCGCGTCTCCAAAAAGCGGGGCAACCGTTGGGCTTCGCATGGCAGGAAGGCTTGCCAAAGACTCAAACTGCTCCTTTGGAATGTTCATTTCCAGCATTACGCGATCACGCGCGTCAAGAACAGCGCGGAAAAGCATGGCAAGCTCTTCAATGCGCCTGCGTTTTTCGGCATCGGCAAGAGCGGAGCGTGACGCGACAAAACGCGTGGAAGATTCAAGCAAAACCGCGATAACATTCAGGCCGTTGTCTTTGAGCGTCTGCCCCGAAGAAGTGTTATCGATGATCATGTCGGCGTCATCCGGCGGGAAAACCTCGGTCGCGCCGTAGGTACGCAGTATCTGATACTGATAACCCGAAGATTTAAGCCACGCTTCGGCAAGATTTACATATTCGGTAGCGACTACAAGTTTTTTGGAACGAAGTTTCGCCTCATCATATCCTTGAGGAACGGCCGCGACAATGCGAACCTTGTCAAATCCAAGATCAAGGACATCTTCAACATCCGAGCCGCTCTCTTTAATCCAGTCTATTCCGGTAAAGCCCGCGTCATGGCTTCCCAACTCCAGCAACTCCCCGACATTTTGAGGCTTCATAATTTTGGCGTCAAGCCAATCAACTCCCAGCGACGGCCGGTATGTGCGATCGCTCAGAGAAATAGGAAAACCAGCCTCGGAAAAAAGGCGCGAAATATTGTCAAAAATTCTCCCCTTGGGAATAAGTATCCTTAATTTGTTCATGGGTTAAATATATCAAAAAAATGAGCAATGAGCAATGAGCAGCGAACAATGAAGAAGATTTACTATGGGGTAAATTCTTCTATTAATATTTTTACCCGGCAAAAGCGCCCGATAAAAGAGCGTGATCTTTGTTCCATTTTGCAAGATCGTCCACTGCGTTGCGTCTTTTTTTTACCAATTTATCGGAGACCAATTCCCCGTCGCGCAGGGTTATGATTCGTTTTGTGTAGGCGGCCAGTTCCGGCTCGTGCGTTACCATGATTATCGTTTTTCCCTGATTGTTTAACTGCTGAAAAAGCCCCATTATTTCGAGGGTCATTCCCGTATCAAGGTTGCCGGTCGGCTCATCGGCAAGAATGAACGCCGGATCATTTACCATTGCCCGCGCAATAGCGACACGCTGCTGCTGCCCGCCGGAAAGCTGTGAGGGAAAGTGATCCATGCGCCCTGCAAGACCGACTTCTTTAAGAGCCGAAATCGCCTGTTCTTTGCGAGTGGAATTATGTTGTTTAACATCGTCCTTTTCTCTGCGGCGGTAAAACAGGGGCAGTTCTACGTTTTCAAGAGCGGTTGTTCTGGCAAGTAAATTGAAAGACTGAAAAACGAAACCTATTTTCCGGTTGCGGATGTAGGCGAAAGTATCGGGATTGGAAGCGGAAGTTTCAATGCCGTCCAGCGTATAAGTTCCGGCGGTTGGTTTATCCAGACATCCGAGTATGTTCATCAGCGTAGATTTGCCCGAGCCCGAAGGCCCCATGACAGAAACAAACTCCCCCGCGTCGGCGGAGAAATCAACTCCGCGAAGGGCGCGGACAATGACATCTTGCTCGCTGTCCTTTGACTTTTTTCCGCGGGTCTCCATACGGTATTCCCGCTTAATGCCCTTCATCTCAATAACAGACACTAAATTCTCTCCCGAAGAATTACCTGCCGCCCGTCAAAATCTTCTGTAGAAATTATCTCGGTAGACGAACCGTCGCTGATGCCGGTGCGTACCTGCAAACAGCCGATTTTGCCGTCGCTGTTGATATACCAAAGGTTTCGCATAACAATTTGAGGAGTGACTTGTCTTCCCTGCCCGGAATCCCGCGCGCCCTGCCGCTGTCTGCTGCTGCCCGGCATTCTGACCTGATTCGGCTGTCCCATCATCAGCCCCGTAATGCCGTTGCCTGAATTCTGCGCCTGCGACTGCCTGCTCTGCTCCTGCGACTGAGCTCTCGCTCCGATTGCCGCATCGCGCTGTTCATCGTCCATGTTCGCGAGGCTCGCGTTAAACACCATTTCGGAAATCTGTTCCGCGGTTAAGTGCGTCGGCTGGTAGCGCAGGGCGGCATTTGAAACCATAAGGACATCCTCCGCGCGCTCCACGATAAAGTCCACGGCGCAGGTCATACCCGGCATTAAAGAGCCGTCGCGGTTTTCCACATTGATAATAACCGTGTAACTTACCACGTTACTCGACACTACCGGGACCATTCTGAGGTTATCCACAACACCGGAAAACCTGCGTCCCGGAAAACTTTCCAGCGTAAAGCGCACCTGCTGACCCTTGTGAATGGAAGCGACATCAAGCTCGCCTACACCCGCTTCAATCTGCATCTCCCGCAGGTTTTCCGCGATTGTAAAAATACTGCTTGAGTTGCTGCTCGAACTGTCAACAACCGTATCGCCGATATTTATTCTGCGGTCAAGCACAATGCCGTCAATAGGAGACTTAATGTAGGCGTACTGATTAATTTCGGTTTCTATAGTTTTCAGGTTCGCCTCGGCAACGGCAAGGTCGGCCGCCTGATTGTCAAGATTAGTCTTGCTGGTTTTTAACTCGAACTCGGAAATAAATTCCTTTTCCGCAAGCGCCTGCTGGTTCTTGTAGCTGATTTGCTGTAACTCATAATTCGCCCGCGCCTTGCTGACCGTCGCGGATTGCTGATCCCTTTTAAGTTTTAACACATCGGTATTCAGCTCCGCAAGAATCTCCCCCTTGCGGACTGTATCGTTATAATCGACATTTATCTTCTCAACCTTGCCGCTCATCTGCGGCAGCACCTTGACCGTAGCGACAGGGTTTATCGTCCCGCTGGAAGAAACCGTCCGCTCCAAAGTCCCCCGCCTTATGCCAGTAAACTCGTATGAAGCGGAGCCGTTTTTCTTCGGAGAGCATGAGGTTAAAGCCGCGACGGGAAGCAGTAAAAATATTAGGGAAAATACATTAAATTTATTTTTCATCGTTTATATATTAACAAATTTTTCTTTAAAAGGTAACTATGAACAATGAGCAATGAGCGGTTAGCGGAGGGTTGCTATCTATCATAAAGATGGTACTATATATTTTTTGCCAATTCCAACAGGTAGTTTTTTACCGCACCGGTTCCCATTCCGATTTGTTTTTATACTTAGCATCAATTATTTGCATACCCCGCAAGAAAAGCATCCGGATCGCTGACCGCGTAAAAGGCTTTCTTGGCTTCCAGTTTCCAGTTAAAAAGGCAGGGGTTTCCGGGTGAAAGCCAACTGGTTCCGTCGTCCATTCCCCACCATGTTACACGCGATATGTATGATGAGTATTCCCTGTACAGTTTGAACAATCCGGCGTAGAGTTTGGCTTGCGCGATTTCATCCGCTTCGGACATATCCGTGTCATTGCCAGATCCGCGGGCAAAACCGGTTACCGATATGTCCAGCTCGCTTATGGCCATCTCAATGCCAAGGGTACTGAATTTTTCCAGACACTCGCGCAGGTTGTTCAGGTTAAGCCCGAATCCAAAATGATGTGATTGAATGCCCACGCCCTCAATAAGGTTGCGCGTGCCGCCTGTTTCATTTCTGTACCTTGTGTTGATATCATCGATCATTTTCCGTACCGCTTCAATTTTATTGAAAGCGTGCTTAATCGAATCCTGTGAGTAGTAACCGTCCATGTGAAAATAATCGTTGTAATAAAGCGTTATGTCCGGATCGGCGGCTCGTGCTGCGCGGAAGGCAATTTCAATGTAATCAGGTCCCAGTTTGTTATACCATGGGTTTTCAGTGTTACGCACACACTTTTTCCAGTCACCGGCAGTGGGGTTCTCCTGCATCGCCTCATTTACTACATCCCAGGAAATATACTTGCCCTTAAAATGCGTTAAAACTGTAGTGATGTAATCCTTGAGATTCTGTTCAACTTCCGCTCTTGTTCCGCTGGTCAGCCATGCCGGGCTTGATTCGTGCCATGCCAGAATATGTCCATGCAAAAGAATACCGTTGCTTCTGGCGAGCTCTATTACCGCGTCCGCCCTTGTCCATTTGTATTCCCCTCCTTTTTCAGAAGGAGCGAGCTGGACAGGATAAGTTTCTGTGGTAGTTACCACGTTGTAATGGTGTTTTAAAAGATCAAAATATTTTCCGGCTGCGTATGTCATGTCAATTATATTGCCAATAAGAAAATCATTTTTATACGCCGATTTAAGCTGTGGCAGAGTAAGATCAGGTTCCATCATGTTTCCCTCTTCAATTGTTACGGTGAAATTATCAATATAATAGACTGTTTTCGCGGCATTGTTTTCCCAGTTAGTCAGGTAGATGTAAGGGTCGCTGTCCGTAGGAGTCAGAATACGCCTCCCTCTCATGTGATGCCATACTCCGGCAGGGGCGTTTTCCAGATAAGACAGTGAAGGATAATCGGAATTGTTCACCTGCCAGATCAGATTTCCTGCGGCTCCTTCTCGTTTGACATCGGCTGAAATGTGAATGGTTATCTCTTTCCCCTTATATTCCGCCAGGGAATATTTAACTACTGCCCATTGTGTTGTCTTTCCTTTGACTTTCATTACATCCTGCCGCTGTTCCAGAGGTAAACTGATAATATCATAAGACGGCGCGTCCGCACAAAGTCCGTCTGTCAGTGTATTACCGGGAACAGATTGCGTTGTAGAACAGGTTGATAGAACCGGAAGAAAAGCCGTAAGCAGGAGAAGCCTGAAACTGACTGAAATTAGCTTGTTTTTTAATTCAGGATATTGATTTTTCATAATAGCCCCTTTCCATTTAGAATAAGTCTATCCGATTTTGGGCTTGTTGACAAAGTATTTTTTTAGGTTGGCTCAATATTCAGTACGCAAAGCAGAAATGTATGCCAAACATTAGTCTACCACCACAACATGAATTATTGAAAAGGCTTGTAGTAGATGTTAAATGAATCAGGCTTTTTTGATGGAGCGTATCCTCTGTGTGTCTCTATAGCAAAAAATATTCTATACACCTCAAGGTAGTTCTTAAATAAGTCCATTGTAAAATCATCAGTCTATTGTTATATTATCATTTAGAGGTAAATATGTATAAACTAATTTCAAACAAAAAACATAAATTTTCCCCAAAGACGGTGGTTATACTGCTTGCGTTCTTCTGTGCAGGCGCGCTTTGGGCTGAACCGAAGCCATCGCCTTTTGGCGCGGATGCTGTTCCGAACCTTTATGCGCCGATTTTAGCGGGTCCGGGCGCTTTTACCACAACAACCGGCGGAGCGCCGGCAAGCGCCATTAACCCTGCTCAAGCGGGAGCCGCCCAGCGGATGATCTTTGACGCGGGCTATCTGGCAATTCCTTCTTTCTCCGGCGATGAATTTGATAAAGGAAAATATTTGCAGGCGCTTGAAGCCGGCGCGCTGTTTCCGACAAGATACGGGGTATTCGGCGCCTCTCTCCGCTACATTGGCGGCTTTGGAGAAGACCCATATCCAAAATTCCCCATTGAATCAACTTTTGGAGGCAATATTTTTGCCGCAAAGGAAATATATCCGGGGATGTCGCTGGGAGCGGGTTTTAACTTCGGCTTTGGTGCAGAAACGACCGTTTCCGGAGATTTAGGCATTCATTACAATATCGGCAAGCTTGGCCCTCTTAACAATTTTACATGGGCTTTTATGCTGAGGAGCATGGGATTAAGCTACTTCCCGACATGGCTTACACCGGCAGGCGGCGTTTCATTTGACCTTATCAGCGTGGAAGGAAAAGACGGTAAACCTGCCCCCTTCGTACTTGGTCTTGCGGCGGATTTAAGCGTTCCTTCACTTTTCTACCCCGATTATATAAGCGTGATTTTTAAAACAGGCGTCAACATGACGATAGCGGAAATCGTAACGGTTTCGGCATCATGGCCGGGCGGATCGGGACTGAACACTCGTGAACTGTCCGACAAGGTAGATTTGCAGCCCATTCCTTCAATCGGGCTTAGCGTTAATATTAACCTACCGTCGGGCGGAGAGCGGATTGCCGGCGGGCGGCTTCCTTCGGACGGCGATCTAAAAATCGCTGGAGCGTACAAACCTCTTTACGACGGAATTACAGCTGTCGGCGGCGGCGTCAGTTGGTATGTCGGGAAGAAAGACACAACTCCGCCTGCCATTGCGCCCGACTACACTGAACCAATGTATTTTTCACCTAACAATGACGGCAAGGCGGACCTGTTGGAATTTCCAATCAGCATAACCGATGACAAATATGTCGTCAGCTGGAAGATGGAGATAAAGGATGAACAGGGGGATGTTGTCCGCGTAATCGAAAACAAAGAACAGCGGTTTACAAGTTTCAATATAAAAGATGTCTTTAAGCGGCTTTTCTCCAAAAAGCAGCATATTGATATTCCCGACACTTTACGCTGGGACGGTATCCAAAGTTCCGGAGAGTTAGCCGGCGACGGCAAATATTTCTTTACAATTACATCGACAGATGATTCCGGCAATACGGCAGTATCGCCTGTTTACGAAACTGTAGTAAAGAATACCGTTCCTGTAATTACAGTTAACGCAATGACCGACGCTCAAAGAATATTTGATCCCAAGGCTCAGGGCGGAAACAGCACGGTTACTTTCACACACCGCGGGTCAAAAGAAGACGCGTGGCAGAGGGTCATATTGAACTCAGCCGGTGAAACAGTACGGACTTTCAGCGAGCCCATGAGCGGCGAACCCGGTCCGCAGGTGTGGGACGGCAAAGATGACAACGGAGACGTTGCCCCGGACGGAGTATACAGTTACCGTATCAGTGCAACAGACAAGGCTCTTAATTCCGCAAGCGCGTCATTGTTTAATATTATTCTTGATTCCCGTGAAGCCGGCGCCTTCCTGCTCAGTTCTGTTTCCGGCATTGCGCCCAAACCAAATCAGGATACGGACATTGTAAACTTTACAATCCGCCTTCTGTTAAATGACGGTATTGATGACTGGAAATTGGAATTAAAAGATGAAAAAGGAATCGCACAGAAAACATTCTCCGGAACATCGAGAGTTCCGTTAGCTCAGGGCTGGAACGGCCTTGATGATTCCGGCGCTGTCCGCGAAGGTGTATTCACTCCGGAGCTCACCGTAAACTATACAAGAGGCGACATTATAAAAACAGCCGCCACAACCGTTACTGTTGACGTAACAGGACCGGTGCTTACTTTCGCCTCCACGCCCGAATATTTCAGCCCCGACAACGACGGCGACGAAGACGAGTTGATTATCACTCTTTCGGCAACGGATATGTCGCCAATCGCGAGCTGGACGCTGGAAATCCGCGAACCTGAACCGCCGAATCAAATGTTCCGCCGCTACACAGGACAGGGCAGCCCCGGCGGACGAATCGTGTGGGACGGCAGGAGCGACAAGAGCGAGCTTGTTCAGTCAGCTACGGATTATCCTTACACATTTACAGCGGTTGATGTTCTTGGCAATTCAAGTTCAACCGAAGGAAAGATCGGCGTTGACGTACTTGTTATCCGTGACGGAGACCGTCTGAAAATACAGATACCGTCAATCGTATTCAGGCCGAATTTCGCGGACTTTGAAGGATTAAGCAAGGAAGTTGTTGACAACAACACCCGTATCCTGCGGCGTATTGCGCAAATACTCAACAAGTTCCGCGATTACAAAGTTATGGTCGAAGGCCACGCCAACCCGACACAGCCGGCGGGCGCCGCACGCGACCGCGAAGAGACGGAACTTAAACGCATAAGCGAAGCGCGGGCAAAAGCGGTAGTAGACCTGCTGGTACGCTACGGCGTTGCGCGTAACAGACTGTCATCCGTAGGAGTCGGCGGCACAAGCCCGATTGTACCTTACGAAGACCGCGACAACTGGTGGAAAAACCGCCGTGTAGAATTTATATTGATTAAATAGAGTAAGATAGAGAAAAGCCTGACCACTTGAAAGTGGTCAGGTTGGAATTCAGTCTTTGCCTTTCTTTTTGGCTTTTTTCTGCTCGCGCTTTTCTTTAAGTGTCTTCTGAGGCGCTTTTTTCGTATCTTTTTTGTGCATTATATGTTCGGCCATAATATCCCCCTTGGGCTTTACATTATAATAAAAATAGTATAATAATTAGCTTATGTCTAGGCTTTTTTTGGGCAAAACTTTTTTTAGCAAAATGGGGGAAATATGAAAGTAGCGCAAGCAGTCTCATTGCTGGAAGGTCAGTTTTTTACAGGGGAAGGAAAGGCGGAATACGAGGTTGCTTCAGCCTGCGGAGCCGATCTTATGAGTGATGTTATGGCTTTTGTAAAAGACAAGGTATTGCTTCTGACCGGCCTGGTTAACCCTCAGGTAATACGCACAGCCGAACTGCTGGATATCCACGCGGTAATCTTTGTCCGCGGCAAAATCCCGGGCAGAGACATGATAGAAATGGCAGAAGAATCCGATATTATCCTTGCGGGAACTAAACTCCCAATGTTTATATCCTGCGGAAAACTCTACGAAGCGGGCCTGAAAACCGGCGGCACAAGAGATATTTAGCAGTTAATAGTGAACAGTTAACAGTGAATAATATTGCTCATTTGTCTCCACTCTCATATAACTGTTAACTATTAACTGATCACTGTTCACTGTTCCCTGCCTCAAACATACGCCTGCTTTCTTCTTTCGCCTGTTCAATTATTCCCTCATAATTATTTTTTAAGGCGTTCATGTGCTGGTTGTAGAACGCTACAAATTCCGGGTCTTGAAACGGGTCTATACGAACTTCCCTGCCCAACCGGCGGGAAAGCTCCTCTTCCTTCTGGCGCAGTTTAGGAGCATACTGCTGGCGGATTGCCTGATCGTACTGGGCGGCTTCCTGCAAATACTTTGCAAGGAAGTCCATCAGTTTTTTGAACATAATCGAAAAGTTTTTGTCATTTATTACAGCCCCAAGCCCCTTGCCGGCTGTTTCCAGTTTTTTTTCATCTTCTTTGTTTGACGGCATGGCGATTTGGGAGATAAGTACGTCAAATATCCCCTGTTTCAGGCTTTCCCTTTGCCCTTGTGCCGTTTTTTTGATTTCCTCGTCAAGATTGGCCTGGCCGGCAAGGAAGGCGCTGGCTGTTTTCTTGCCCCGCTGTTTTGCCTCGAAAAGGTCAATGCCGGACTTGTCGCTTTTTACCTTTTCGGTCCTTTCAAGGGCGATTTCCAGCGCTGTCTTTATTACTCCCATTGTATATTTATCCTCTTTCCTATAAAATATTCATGAAAAACAAATATTATTCAAGACTTTATATATGATATAATGACTGGGTGGGAAATATGAAAAAGAAAGATAGAGTTGATATAAATTTTATTACCCGTCTGGACTCGGAATTAAACCAGATTAATGACCTCGATTTATTGCTGGAAAGAATACTTTTTGAAGCAAGAAAAGTTGTACGGGCGGATGCGGGATCAATCTATGTTACAGTTGCAGACGAGGAAGGAAAAAGAGGAGAGGAAAAACTTTCATTTAAATATTCTCAGAATGATACATTGCAGAAATTTGTCCCGCCCGGACAAAAAATGGTCTATTCGCTTTTTACCCTTCCGATTAATGAAAACTCAATCAGCGGCTACTGCGCGTTGAACAGAACACTGCTCAATGTACCTGATATGTACAACATTCCGGCAGAGGTTCCGTACTCCTTTAACGCCTCCTTTGACAGAATAACCGGTTATAAATCCGTTTCCTGTATGGCAATTCCGCTGATATCAACCGATAAGCGATTGATGGGCGTTATACAGGTATTAAATAAAAAAGAAGAAAATGGAAACATTATTTCTTTTTCTAAAGAAGATGAAATCCTGCTTACACATTTTGCAAATAACGCTTCCATTGTCCTTCAGCGTACAAATATGACAAGAACGATGATTCTGCGCATGATTAAGATGTCGGAACTTCGCGATCCAAAAGAAACAGGTACGCATGTAAACCGCGTTGCGGGATATGCGGTGGATATTTATGATCGCTGGGCTCATCATCACAATATTTCGGAAGACGAAAGGGCAAAATTCCGCGATATGTTAAGAGTCAGTTCGATGCTTCATGATGTCGGCAAAGTGGCAATTTCCGACACGATTTTAAAAAAACCGTCCCGCTTTACACCGGATGAATATAAAATAATGCAAAACCACACTGTTTATGGGGCAACACTGTTTGCCTCTATAAGCTCACAGATGGATGAACTTGCCATGGAAATTGCTTTTACTCATCACGAAAACTGGGACGGTACAGGTTATCCCGGCTGGGTAGACCCGTTCAGCGGAGAAGTTCAAAAAGCCGATGATGAAGGCAAGCCGCTTGGCAAGAAGGGTGAAGAAATACCGCTTGGCGGCAGAATCGTCGCCGTCGCCGATGTTTATGACGCACTTTGCTCAAAGCGCGTATACAAAGAGCCGTGGGGCGAAGACGATGTTTTACAGGAAATGCGCAAACTTGCAGGAACGAAATTTGATCCCGAACTTATAGAAATCTTTTTTGAAATACTGCCGAATATCAAGCAGACGCAAAAGCACTTTCCTGATTTACCTGATGCGTGATTTCGTTAAAATACGATCCAGACTATCCGCAAAATTTTTTAATTCTTTTTTGCCGTAATTCGCAGTTCTTTCAATTTCCAAACCGTTTTCGGCAAGACCTACCGTGAAATTACGCAGTGACAACAGCTCGTTAATGTTATTTTTTGTGAAGACCCGTCCGCGGTCGTCAAGAACGGTAATATCTTTTTCTACAAGCCGTTTTGCAAGAGGAACATCCCTTGTTATTGCAATGTCGCCGCTTTCGGCCAATTCTACAATACGGTCATCTGCGGCATTAACGCCTGCAGGGCATATTTCCATTTGTGCGCCCGCCGCATCCGGAATCTGACGGTTAGCTGCAAATACTGCCTGTATGCACAATCCTGCGGTCCTGCGGAGAACAAGGTCCCTTGCCTGCTTTGGGCAGGAATCCGCATCTACAAAAATTTTCATGTTGTCTGTGCGCCGACCGCTCCGGCTTCCTGCGCAGTTGAAGCCACAAAAAGGGAATAATTCCCGCTAAAAACAATGTCCTCGCCGCCACAAACATAAAACGATTCGCCTTTTTTAAAAGTTTCATCTGCAGCATTAAGTTCTCCTTCCGTAACAATGCAGATAGCGCCGCTGTTTGTGGGAAGGGTGTTTTTTCCGCCGCGCAAAAGGATAAGAGAAAAATCATCGCATGGGGACGGATAGCGAAAAAAATCAGAATCGGGGGATAAAACCTGAGGAATAAACGCGGAAAATTTAAGGACTTTCATTAATTCTTCAATATCTATATGCTTGGGCGTAAGTCCGCCGCGCAGTACATTGTCCGAACTTGACATAAGCTCAACTCCAAAGCCGTAGATATACGCATGAAGAATGCCTGCAGGAATAAAAACAGCCTGTCCTCTTTGTATCGTAATAACATTAAGGTAAAGCGGTGATAAAATAGCCGCGTCCGCATGATATTGGAGGGCAAATTTTTTCATAAGCTGCAGCTGTTCAGACGAAAGGTCTTCTGTTTCGCGGATTTTATTTTCGATAATAAAATCGCTTGCGTATTCTTTTTCCGATTTTGAAAGATTAAAAAGGGCGTTAAAGAAAACCGCAATCGATCCCGAATCAAAGGCGCGCAATAAAACAGCGATTATTTCCTTTAACTGGGGAGCTGCGGACATAAACGCTTTCAGCGAAAGGCGGATATTTTCCGCTTCCCGAAAACCTGCCATCATCGTAAACGGAGTAATGGCGCAGATAATTTCCGGCTTGTGGTTTGTATCTTTATAATTGCGCTCATACGCGTCTATGGGAATACCTGCCATGTTTTCACGCAAAAAGCCTTCCCGCGCCTGCGCCTTGTTCGGATGCGCCTGAATGGAAAGCGGTTTTTCCACAGCGAGCAGTTTAAAAAGAAACGGAAGTTCCCTGCCTGCGGCCTGCGCCAGGCTTATCATTTTCCCGCCCGATTGCACATGCGAGGGAGAGAGACTATGAGTCCCCATCCACATTTCCGCGCAAGGACGCTTATCCTTGTTTTCAACGCCAATAAAATCAGGAATTAAATTAACCGATCCCCATTCATAGTGTTTTATTTGATTATAAAGTTTTAAAATCTTCATTCTTCACAGGCCTTTAATGCCTGATCCAGTTTTGCTATCAGATTCATTGTCCGCTGTTGCACTTCGACAGATTCACCTTCTATTCTCTGATTTATTTTATTGATTTCATCGCATAACAGAAAGCCTGTTAAAATGGCGATATTTAAAGGGGCGTTAATGCCTGATATACTTTGTGTATTTTCAACAGCCGCACGGTACTGCGCAAGCACTTTCTGAAGATACTCTTCATCTTCGTCGACATCTATTGAAAATGATGTACCCAAAATATCCAGATACAGTGCATTGGCCATAAAACCCCTAAAAAATGTCCAGTTCACCTTCCGAAGAAAGCTCTTCTTCCAGCGAAATTGAAGCCTCGCTTGTTTCTTTCTCCGGAATTTCAAAGAACACGCCGGGGGCAGCCGGCTCTTCGGGTTTTGCGCGCTGTTTTGCCGCCGGTTTTTTTACAACTTTTTCTTTCAGGCTGTTTTCAAACGCTTCTTCAAACTGGCTAAGGCGGTCAAGGGCAGCGACAATTCCGTCTTCAATGCGTCCCTGATCTTCCTTAAAACGCATAACTAAAATTTCAAGCTCGTCAATTCGTTTTTTGTTAGCTTCCAGTTTTGCCAGCAGTTCTTCCCTTTGCGAAACCAGCACCGCGTTTTCCGCGGTTACCTTTTGTACAAATTCAATCGCTTTGGAAACTCTTGTCTCCAGAAGCTGGACTTGCTCAAGGCTGATCATTTTTTACGCTCCCAGCGCGGCTTTGGCTTTTTCTACAACTGCGTTAAAAGCGGCTGTGTCTTCTGTCGCAAGCCATGCCAATGCTTTACGGTCGATAATAACGCCCGCTTTATCAAGACCGGCAATCAGGCGCGAATAGGAAAGTCCCTGCTCGCGGCACGCCGCGTTAATCCTTATGATCCACAGCTTGCGGAATTCGCCCTTTCTGTCTTTTCTGTCGCGGTATGCGTAGACAAGCGATTTGGCAACTGCGTCTTTTGCGGTTTTATAATTTGTCCGCCTGCGTCCCCAATAGCCTTTTGCCAGCTTCAGTATTTTTTTACGGTGATTTTTTCTTTTTGAACCGTCTATCGCTCTTGACATAATTTC
>JAIRUC010000076.1 GCA_031254615.1 Treponema sp.
GGAAAAAACGCGCTGTTTCTCTTTGCATTGATTGTCTCTTCACCTGCAGGCTGTGACAACTGGCGGCGTCTTTTTTCCGCTATTCCGTTTATTTTTGAAAGTATTTCTTTTTGCTCTTCTATTGAAATCCCCGAAGATGCGTCAAAAACAACTTCGCTGTTAGCTGCCATTTATTTTTTCCCCGCTTCCGCTTTTGCGGCTTCTTTTGCGGAAAGCCTGATTCCTCCGGCTTTTAGGCCGCGCACATTGTAATCGTGCGCCTTAAAATCTTCGGCAAGAACTTTAAGCCGCGGTTTGGGAACATATTTTACGGTAAAGGTAAATTTAGGCCTTGTGTCTACATGCAAAACCTGCGCTCCGTCGGGAACAAGGAAATAATCTTTGTTCATAATCCAGCCTTCGATTACACAGCGTTTTATGCACGGGTAGCCTGTTCCCTTCTCTTTGTAAATAATTGTAAAAATTGTTTTCGCGAGAGCGTCCTTGTCCGCGACTCCAATCCACCACGCGTCCGCGCCGACAAATGTTTTTTCGCTCAAATCCATGATTGTATACATTCCGTTCTTGCGGATGGCAAGAATTCTGTCAAAGGGGGACACTTCGGCGATTTTTGCGCCTGACACATTTGTTCCAAGATAACCGGTTTTGCTGTCGTATTTTAACTCAACGTCCCGTTTGACAACTTCTTTTGCGATAACTTTGTCAAAAGCGCCGACAATGGTTTTTCGCTTGCCGCCGCCGATTTCTTCGTTGGCTTTTATTTTGGCGATAATGCCTTTAAGGTAGGAAACAGAATAGGCGACTATGTTTTTTAGGTGGGAATTTATTTCTTTTATGCGCGCCTGTATCTGCGCCATTTCATCTTTTGCCTTGTTGATGTCGTATAACGAAATTCTGCGGATTGGAATTCGCAAAAGATGTTCGACATCGTCTTCCGAAACGCCGCGCGGCCCCACTTCTTTCAGAAACGGCTTAAAGCCGGCGATAACCGCGTCCTGCACGCCTTTTGCGGTTTTCATTTTTTCGATGGCCTTGTAAATCCGCTCTTCGATAAAAATTCTTTCCAGCGTGCGCAGATGCAGTTTGTCAAGAAGTTCCTTTTTTTCAAGTTCAAGTTCTTTTGTAAGAATTTTTACAAGCTGTTTGGCGTGATACCTGATTACTTCGTTTACGGTCGTCACAACCGGCAGGCCGTTTTTAATTACAAGCAGATTCACAGAGATTGACTGCTCGCACTCTGTAAACGCAAAAAGCGCGTCCACGGTTTCCTGAGCGTATACGCCGCGCGCAAGTTTAATTTCAATTTCAACTTTGTCAGTAGTAAAATCGCTGATCCCCTGAATTTTAAGTCTGCCCGCTCTTGCCGCGCTGTCAATGCTGTTGATGATACTTTCGGTAGTTGAACCAAACGGAAGTTCCGTAATAAGGATACGCTTTGGATCGGAAGTGTCCAATTTTGCGCGCACCAGAACTTTGCCGTTTCCGCCGCGGTAGTCGGATACGTCAACATAGCCGCCTGTGGGGAAATCGGGGTAAAGGTCAAACTTTTTCCCGGTAAGGCAGGCGATTTCCGCTTCAATCACATCGATAACGTTATGCGGCAGAATTTTTGTTGACATGCCGACGGCGATTCCTTCCACTCCCATAACAAGCACAACGGGAATCTTCGCGGGAAAAAGCACGGGCTCTCTGTTTCTGCCGTCGTAGGAATCCGCCCACTCGGTCAGTTTGGGGTTGTAAAAAATATCTTTGGCAAGCGGCGTTACGCGACATTCGATATAGCGCGGCGCGGAAGCGTCATCGCCCGTAAACAGGTTGCCGAAGTTTCCCTGCCTGTCGATAAAAAGGTCCTTGTTGGCAAGCACCACAAGCGCGGGGTTTATCGAAGCCTCTCCGTGGGGGTGGTACTTCATGCAGTGACCTGTTACATTGGCGACCTTGTGAAACTTGCCGTCGTCCATCTCGAACAGGGAATGGAGTATGCGCCTTTGCACCGGCTTCAGGCCGTCTTCAAGATCGGGAATCGCCCTGTCTTTTATTACATAAGAGGCGTATTCAAGAAAATTGCGGTCAAAAAGGGGTTTTATAAATGCCATATTTTACTTTATACCAGTGGGGGGAATAGGTCAATGTGTGGGGGGATAAATGTATGCCTAAAAATTTATCCCAATATGCGCGGAGAGGCGGGGCGCGCACCGGAAAAAATTTGCGAGAACCCGCCTACGAGCCCGCTGCGCGGTCTCTCCGGCGAAGAACCGCAAAGATTTTTTTCCGGCACGCGCCCCGCCTCTCCGCGCTGACGATATATTTGGGCATACATTTCTAGGGCGCTCTGGGGGAATTGGCAGCTCGTGAAGCATGGGGGGTAGATTGTTCGCAAGGTCGGCGTGTTGACAATATGCTCTGCTTACAAACAAAAACCCTACTCCCCTACGCTAGATATCCTAGATTCCCGCGTAAAAATTTAACCTACAACTTGCAAGTCAGCATAAAAAGAGTAAAAAAAGCTACATTAACAGTATTTTTGTCTATTTTTATTGTATTTTTTACCTTTTA
>JAIRUC010000083.1 GCA_031254615.1 Treponema sp.
AACCCTGCTTACCAAATACCAAAAAAATCCGGTCTTCCGACAATTATGGATCCCTATGATTATGATGTGGGCGGGAAGATGATATTGATGACTTCAATATGCATTCCTCTGCGCTCGGACGGCAAATTCGCAGGGGTTATGGGCTTTGACATTCCCCTTACGGCTATTCAGGGTATTTCACAGGCTCAAAAACCATTTCCCGATGCCGTCGCCGCGGTATTCAGTAACGAGGGTATCGTTACCGCCCACCCTGACGAGAGCCGTCTGGGAAAAGACATGAGTAAAACCGAAATGGATATGGCGGGTCCGTATATGAATGATTTGGTAAACGCGGTTAAAACGGGCAAAGCTTTTAACTTTTCCAATCGGGATATCAATATGGAAGTATTTACCATTCCCATTACTATCGGAAATACGACAACCCCCTGGAACTATGCAACAGGTATTCTGGAAGATACAATTATGGCTCCGGTTTATGTAATGCTTAAAATAGCCATTGTAATAGCCGTTGTGATATTAGCCATAGTGGTTTTGGCGGCGCTATTCCTGTCCCGAACCATCAGTAAACCAATTGTCAAGGTAGCGGAAACCCTCAAATACATTTCCGAAGGCGAGGGAGATCTTACGCGGAGTATTACTGCCCACTCAAATGATGAAATTGGCGACCTTGCCCTGTACTTTAACAAGACATTGGAAAAAATCAAAAACCTCGTTAAAAATGTCAAGAAAGAAGCGGACGTCTTAAGCAGTATCGGCAACGATCTTGCCAGCAATATGACCGAAACCGCCGCCGCGGTAAACGAGATCACTTCCAACATCCAAAGCATCAAAGGCCGCATAATGAACCAGAGCGCCAGCGTCAGCGAAACTCACGCAACTATGGAACAGGTCGTAACGAACATCAATAAACTTAACGGTCATGTTGAAAACCAAAGTAACAATGTTTCCCGGGCTTCGTCGGCCATAGAGGAAATGGTAGCCAATATCGGTTCTGTTACAGAAACCCTTGTCAAAAATACTGAAAATGTAAATACATTGAGAGATGCCTCTGAAGTAGGAAAAAGCGGATTGCAGGAAGTGGCGACGGATATTCAGGAAATCTCCCGCGAGTCCGAAGGGCTTATGGAAATTAACGGGGTCATGGAAAACATCGCCAGCCAGACAAACTTGCTTTCGATGAACGCAGCGATTGAAGCGGCTCACGCGGGAGATGCCGGTAAGGGCTTTGCCGTTGTCGCCGATGAAATCCGCAAGTTAGCTGAAAGTTCCAGCGAACAGTCAAAAACGATCGGGAACGTTTTGAAAAAGATTAAAGGCTCCATTGACAAAATATCTAAATCCACCGAAAACGTGCTTAACAAGTTCGAGGCGATTGACTCAAGCGTCAAAACCGTTGCGCAGCAGGAAGAAAACATCCGCAGCGCGATGGAGGAGCAGGGCGAGGGAAGCAAACAGGTACTGGAAAGCGCCGGACAGATAGTCGGAATTACCCAACAGGTAAAAAGCGGCTCCCATGAAATGCTTGAAGGTGCAAAAGAAGTAATACAGGAAAGCAACAATCTTGAACAGGCAACTCAGGAAATAACCGGCGGCATGAACGAGATGGCTTCCGGCGCGGATCAGATAAACGTAGCGGTACACAATGTCAGCGATTTAAGCACCAAGAACCGCGAAGGCATAGATACCTTAATCCGGGAAGTTGCACGCTTCAAGGTAGAATGATGAAGCTTATCTTCAAAGGAAGCGTGGCACGCTTCAAGGTAGAATAACAGACCATTTTTACAAACAAGCGCTGGTATACAAATGTAATGCATAATTCCAAAGCCGGCGCTTTTTGTTTTTGAGGCCTTTATTTTGTTTCCTTTGTATGTAAACTCAAAAAAGGGGGAATAATTGTGAAGAGTTTGAAATGGAAATTTCTTATATTTTTTGCGTCGGTAGGTCTTTTTATCTCTTTGCTGATGTTTGTTCCCTACTCAAGGTATATTAAAAATACTTACCATACGACTCTGAGCAATGTGCTTGCAATGGCAGAAAACTGTTATCCTGAATTGAAAGATACCGATTATCTGCTGCAGGAAGCAAAGGCGGGATCGGAAAAATACTGGGATATGGTACATACCCTGAATAAATTCGAAGAGAGTTTCGGACTTGCCTTTATCTATTATTTAGTTCCTGTCGGCGATGATCTCCACTTCCTGCTTGATACAGATGAAGATACGTGGAATCAGACATGGGAAGAACGCTTCAGTGTTTATGATTTTGATGATATGCCGGCTTTAAGAGATGCGTATAATTCCGGTCAGTTTACTGTTACCCCGACTTATACCGACGAGTGGGGTACATTTATAACCGCTATTAACCCTATTATTAACAATAACAAAGTAGTCGGTTTATTGGGTGCGGATTATGAATTTACAAGTGTACAAAAATCTCAGTTTATAGCGTGGTTGTTTCTGGGTATTTCTATTGCTATCTCCCTGGTGGCCGCATTAGTTCTGTCCCTTTCCATTATCAAACCGATTACAAGTGTAGTGAATACACTTAAAAATATTTCCGAAGGCGAAGGCGACCTGACGCGGGTTATCCCTATCAAAGCAAAAGACGAAATCGGCGCGCTTGCGCATTACTTCAATCTTACTATGGGAAAAATCAGGAACATGGTAGGGACGATAAAATACAAAATCAACGGGCTTAACCATACCAGCTTTGAACTTTCCATCAATATGAGCACAACTTCGGCAGCCGTGCATGAGATTTCATCGAATCTTGACCATATGGAAAACCTTATGGTTAAGCAGGAAAACGGAGCGACAGGAGCGGGTCAGGCGGTAGGTGACATTAAGTCGAACATTGACAATCTTAAAAAAATGATAGAACAGCAGACCGAAAGCGTAAACATGTCGTCTTCCGCAATCGAGGAAATGACAGCTAACATTCATTCGGTAACCCAGACGCTGGCGGAAAACAGCAAAAACGTCCAGGGCCTTGCCGAAGCTTCGGAAAACGGCAGGAACGGCCTTCAAATTGTCGCGCAGGAGATAGAGGAAATAGCCCATGATTCGGAGGGGCTTCTGGAAATAAACTCGGTAATGGAAAACATCGCAAGTCAGACCAATTTGCTTTCGATGAACGCGGCAATAGAGGCGGCTCATGCCGGAGAATTGGGAAAGGGGTTTGCGGTGGTATCCGGCGAAATACGCAAATTGGCCGAATCATCGGGACAGCAGTCAAAAACCACCGCGGCGATGCTGAAAAAAATAAAATCATCAATAGACAACATGGCTAAATCCTCAAATGAAGTGTTGGCGCGTTTTGGGGCGATAGACGCAAGCGTAAAAACAGTTTCGCTGCATGAGAAAAATATATTACACGCTATGGAAGAGCAGGAAATCGGCGGACAGCAGATACTGGAATCCATTGGCCGCCTGCGGGACATAACACACTCGGTAAAAACAGGCTCTGATAACATGATGGAATCGGGCGAGGCTTTGGTAAGAGATACGAATGAATTCATAAGTACCAGTAAAGAAGCGGTAGAAGGCATGAGCGAGATATTGAGCGGCGTTAATCAGATAAGTGTTTCGGTAGCTCATGTAAACGAAATGAGTCTGGAAAATAACCGGAACTTCGACGCCTTAAAATCTGAAACGGCAAAATTTAATGATACCATCGGCAACGAGAAGAAAAAAATTCTTATAGTAGACGACGATACCATTCATCTTGATATGGTCGGCATGGTATTGCAGGAAGAGTATGAAGCCGTTACTGCGAAATCTGGCAAAGAAGCGCTTGCCTTATTTTATCAGGGGCTGGTGCCTCAATTAATATTATTGGATTTATTAATGCCGGATATGGACGGATGGGATACGTATAACAGAATAAAAGCTATAGGCGGCTTGCACGATACACCGATAGCGTTTTGCACATCTTCAGACGATCCAAAAAACAAAGAACGTGCGCGTGAAATGGGGGCGGTTGATTATATCAAGAAGCCCTTTGATAAAGATGATATGTTAAACAGAATAGAAAAAATCCTCAATAAATGAGTAAAACCTCCATAACGCTATGAAGGAACAGGAGGCAAAATACGAGCAACTTGCAGAGTACGGAGTATTTGTGAACAAAATAGCACATAATGTTGTGGTATAAAGATGTTAAATAAAGGAGGTTTTACAGTTTTAAGGAAGAATGATAAGAAAACTTTTGTAAATAATTATGTTTTTTTCCAAAACGATAATATAATAAGGAAAACACAGGAAGTTTCGCTATAAGGCAGAATATGTTTCCTGAAGTTAAAAATCAAATTATAGAAATTGAAGAGGCTTTGAAAATGAGTCCTATCATAAAAAAAATAATAACTTTTACGAATACGCAGATAATGGTTATTTTTTTGGCCTTTGCATTGATGGTCAGTTTAAGCTCATGGTTTATGAGCAGTATTGTCCGCAAACACTTGGTTACTAACGCGCAAACAATAATCGACTCGCTGGAAACAAATATAACCGTTGATTTGCAGGAGCCAAGAACAGTACTGGGTAATCTTTCGCAAACCGTGCGCAGTATGATTTTAAAAGGCGACGACGGCGTTATGGTGCAGCGTTATTTGAAAGAAATTAACGATTATATATTGTTTGATGATGAAGAAAAACATTTTTCGGGCTTTAGCGGCATTTACGGTTTTTTTGATGTTTATGACGGATTGTTCCTTGATAGTCTGGATCGTATACCACCGGAAGATTATGTACCTACAGAACGTCCATGGTACAAGGAAGCGGTGTCGGCAGGCGGCAAAATAGTGCTTCTGCAGCCTTATGCTGATATTGCGACAACTTCGGTTGTCATTACCTATACGCGGAGTTTGTTTGACGATGAGGGACAGCTCCTTGGCGCAATTGCATTGGATTTGCAGCTTGAAAGAATCGCCGATTATATCGTTAATGCGAATCTGGGTACAATGGGATACGGTTTTTTGTTAGGCGAACAGATGGAATTTTTTTCCAATACAAATCGGGAAATTTTCGGCCAAAAGCTGACTGATGTAAACAGCGCCTCTGCTGCCCTTGCGGAAAAGATGAAACGTGAATATGTCATTAACGAATACCGGATGAATAATTTTGAAGGTAACCCTTCCGTTGTCTTTGCCCGGCGGCTTGAAAACGGCTGGTACTTAGGCATTGTAACTCCCGAAGGTGAATATTATCGGGAACTCAAAACAATAAGATTTATCCTGATTATTTTGGGAGTCTTACTGGCATCTGTTCTGAGCGCCATTCTTTTCAATATTGTTTCGGCAAGAAAAAAGTCAGATGAACGTATGATGTCGGAAATCCGGCAGCGGGAAGATTTATTGAATATGGTGAACAGCGTTGCCGGTGTCTTGTTGTCTGTTAAAGATGAAAAAACTTTTGAAGATTCGCTTATTAAAAGTTTTGAACTTGTTGGACAATGTTTGGATGTTGATCGTGTTCATATTTGGCACAATGAAAAGTTCGGCAACAAAATGCATTTTGTTCACCGGTATGAATGGCTCAGCGATTATGGCCGCATCTGCAAGTCGATACCCATAGGTTTTCATTTACCCTACAGTGTAAAACCGGAATGGGAACGCTCATTTTTACGGGGCGAATGTATAAACGCGGCTCTCTCCGGTATGCCTGAACACGATTTTGCGTTTCTGAATGCTTATAACATGAAGTCCGTCGCGATTATCCCTATTTTTTTGGATGGTAGTTTTTGGGGTTTTTTCAGCATTGACGACTGCCGCACAGAGCGCACTTTTTCAGATGATGAAATCCATATATTAACATCTGTGGGTTTGATGATGGGCAGCGCTGTAAACCGGAATATACAGATCGCTAAAGTACGCGAGGCGGATGAACGTACACAGGTTATGCTTGACGCTACTCCTCTTTGCGCAAATTTCTGGAGCAGAAATCTTGATGAACTCGCCTGTATCGATTGTAATCAGGAAGCGGTTAATTTGTTTGGGCTTGCAAGTAAAAAAGAATATAACGAGAAATTTTTTGAACTTTCTCCCGAATATCAGCCGGACGGAAGGCTGTCAAAAGAGACGGCTATTGGGCTTCTAAGAAAGGCCTTTGACGAAGGTTACTGCCGCTTTGAATGGATGCACCAAAAATTGAACGGCGAGCCAATACCATGCGAAATTATCCTTGTGCGTGTTAAGTATAAAAATGATTTTATTGTTGCGGGATATACGCGTGATTTACGGGAGCTAAAAACTACAATCGCGCAAATGAATGAATCGCAGAAATCGCTCGATACTTTAAAAAATATTCTGAACGGAATTGACGCGATGATCTACGTTACTATTCCACAGACCGGCGAGATTCTTTTTATCAATGACAGCATGAAAGACCATTACAAGATTGAAGGAGATTGTATTGGGAAATTTTGTTATAAAATTCTTCAGGAAGGAATGGATCATAAATGCGAGTTTTGTCCCTGTCACCGGCTTGATAAAGAACCGCATAGCACTGTTGTATGGGAAGAACACAGTACCCTGACAAAACGTGTATACCGTAATACCGACCGTTATATAGAATGGCACGACGGCGTAATCGCCCATATTCAGCATTCAGTTGATTTAACAGAATTGATTACTGCAAAAGAAATGGCCGAACAGAGCAGCCGCTTTAAAAGCCAATTCCTGTCGCGCATGAGCCACGAAGTGCGCACGCCGATGAACGCTATTCTGGGCATTACCGAAATTCAAATGCAGAACAAGGCACTTTCGCCCGATCTGGAGGAAGCCTTAGGCAGAATCTACAATTCCGGTTATCTGCTGCTGGGCATCATCAATGACATACTTGACCTGTCCAAAATAGAGGCGGGCAAACTGGAGTTGGCGCTGGTCAACTACGATGTTCCAAGCCTGATCAACGATACCGTTTATTTAAATATTATGCGGTTCGACAGTAAGCCGATTGTATTTGATCTTCAGGTAGACGAAAACATCCCGCTGACACTGTTCGGCGACGAACTGCGTATTAAACAGATTCTTAACAACCTGCTTTCCAATGCGTTCAAATATACTGACTCAGGCAAGGTTATATTGTCGCTCGCCGTTGAACCGGCAGATGAAGCGGGAAAAATAATGCTGGTGTTACGCGTAAGTGATACAGGACAGGGCATGACCGTTGAACATGTTGCCAATCTGTTCAACGAATATGCCCGTTTTAATATGGCAGCCAACCGCAGAACCGAAGGGGCGGGACTGGGCATGAGTATTACAAGATACCTTGTTGGTTTAATGAACGGCGAGATTTTTGTGGAAAGCGAGCCCGGCAAAGGTTCGCTGTTTACCGTTAGATTTCCGCAGGAAATTGTCGACGACGGAGTATTGGGAAAAGCAATAGTGGAAAACCTGAAACAGTTCCGTCTTGGCAAAAAAGCTCAGATGAAAAAAGCGCCGCAAATTGTACGCGAACATATGCCTTACGGCAAAGTTCTGATAGTAGACGATGTGGAAACAAATCTGTACGTTGCAAGAGGACTTATGTTCCCTTATGGTTTGTCGATAGAAACAGCCGGCAGCGGATTTGAAGCGGTAGAAAAAATCAGAAACGGCGCGGTTTACGATATTGTGTTTATGGATCATTTTATGCCAAGAATGGACGGGATAGAAACGGTTAAAATCATAAGAGATATGAAATATGCATATCCCATTATTGCATTGACAGCTAACGCTTTAACGGGACAGGCCGAGATGTTTATGATGAACGGATTTGACGGATTTATTTCCAAGCCGATAGACATATATCAGCTTAACTCCGTATTGAACAAGTTGATACGCGACAAACATCAGGGCAAAATGGGTGAAGCGAAGTGGCAGCATCTCGAAGATAATTTGAATAAATATACCACACAGCCGCCTATAGATCACCTTTTAGTAGAGGCTTTTGCCAGGGATGCGGAAAAAGCCGCTGCCATACTTGAAGCAATACAGGAGAATAATTACCGCAGAGGCGATGATTTACAAATGTACGTTATAAACGCGCATGCCATGAAAAGCGCGCTGGCTAACATTGGGGAGACTGAACTTTCCGGCACTGCGCTCAAATTAGAAGGAGCGGGGCGGGAACAGAATATTGACTTTATATCAAAAGAAACTCCCGCGTTTCTGACAGCGCTCCATGCGGTAATCGAAAAACTCAAACCAAATAAAGGCAGTCCCGGCGAAAAAAACTCAGGCGATATTCAGGATGATGACCGTGCGTATTTGCTCGAAAAACTGGCAGTTATTCAAAAAACCTGCGCGGAATATGACAAAAAAGATGCCAAAGACGCGCTGACACAGCTGCGGCAAAAAACGTGGCCGCCTTCTGTCGAAGAATTGCTGGACAACATTGCCGAACAGCTGCTCCACAGCGAATTTGCGCAAGCCGCAAAATTAGCGGGGGATTATATAGAAGCTTTAAAGGCGAAACATTTATAAGGCGTTATGCGACATTTGTAAATATATCCAAAGAATGATATAAATTGAAGAAATATTCTTATTTTAAATATTTTTTTTGAACTGTTTCAAGAGCAAAGTTTACATGTTTTGAAAAATCTTCAGAAATACGGTTAATTATTGCGTTTTGTTCGTCAAAAGTATTTTCTTCCTTAAATAATTCCCAAACCTCAATCCCAAGTGAATTAGCAATATTACAGACTGTTTCTGCTTGTGGATAATTATTCCCTCGCTCAATATTTGACAAAAAAGTGATTGAAATATTGGATTTTTCAGCTAAATGAGCCTGTGAAAACTGCCTACGAAGGCGAAAAAACTTGATATTCTTGCCTAAAATGCCCTTGAGCTTCTTTTCTTTCATACGTTGATTATTCGCTTATTTTTATTAAATATTTGATTTTAGTACTTGAACATAATCTTATACTTATATATACTATAGAAGTATAAGATTTATATGAAAACAAGGAGTACTTTATGTCGAACAAAAAATTTTGCTTAAAGCTATCTACCATAATGTTGGTATTAGGATTCATGGTTTCCTGGAATGTTGAAGCTCAAACGGACAGGCGTTTGGATGGAACATGGGTTGGTGTTCATGAAGGTATTGAAATAGAAGTGATAATGAATAATGGGAGTTATGAAGAAAAAAATAATGGATCTCCAGCGTCAAGAGGAACTTATACCACAAACAATGGAGAAATGCTTTCCACAGTAACCCATATCTTTGGTAAGAATTGGAATACTATTATAGGTTTTGATATGCTTGAACCAAAATGGTATACAGTAAATGAATTTATTATTGCTGCTAGAAAAGGTCTTTTAGGATTAAAAGTGCCAGAAAAACAGATTAATGAGCTTATTAATTATTGTATTTCACCTCCAAAAGAAACTTATTCTGTTGATGCTGATTCGTATATTTCTTCATTTATCATATCTGAGGAAAGAGTTGTGATAATATATAATAGGAAATAAATTATATATAATATTATAGGAGGTTTATATGAGTGTAAGTGGTAATGGAAAAGGGCATAGTGCCTGTATTTTTTGGATGGTTTTATACATT
>JAIRUC010000106.1 GCA_031254615.1 Treponema sp.
GTCCGCCGCGGAGTTAGCCGCAATGATGTGCTGTTCGGCGGGGGTGAAGGCGCGGCAGGCGGGACACGCGCACCATGTGTTTTCATGGCCATCATCGGGCAACAGGTGAAAAACACGGCGCGGCGTTACTGTCTGCAGACAGCGGGAGAATAAAATTTGCGCGTTTTCTTTTATAATTGCCGTTGTCTTTGGATTGGTCGGACAAAAGTGATACTTTTTTTTGCGCCTACCCTGCTCCATGCGAAAAAGGTCGTGATTAAACATAAATAATTTTCTTGGAACTAACAGGGACAACTCGCGCCCGCCCGCCTCAATTGTAAGTTCGTATCGTTTTATCAGCTTGATGTATTCGCGGTGAAGCCCGGCGTAACATTCAAGCAAAGGAAAAACCAGCGTGTCATAATTGTTCTGCGCCGCCCATTTAATCGTTTCAATCCGGTCTTTTTTACCGGCTTTTGTGTTTAAAAACAGTCTTTTTCGCTCTGCCATAATATTATCATATAGGCTAATGCAAAAAATTACCATATAATGAATTTATGGAATTTGACGCCGCGATTATCGGCTGTGGAGTTTCGGGGGCGAATATCGCCCGCCGCCTTTCGGCATATAATATAAAAACCGCGATTTTGGAAAAAGCCGCGGACGTGTCTTTTGGAACTTCCAAAGCCAACTCCGGAATTATTCACGGCGGCTTTCATCATAATAAAAAACACCTGAAGGCGCGCCTTGAAATTCAGGGTAGTCTGATGTTTGACCAGTTAAGGCGTGAGTTGAATTTTCCGTTTCGCCGCTGCGGAATAATTGTTGCGGCTCTTCACGAAGAAGAAATGAAAGCGGTCGAACATCTGTATATGCAGGGAGTCGAGAACGACGTTATCGGAATAGAGCTTTGTTCCCGAAGCAGAATCCTTGAACTTGAGCCGAAACTTTCTTCGGATGTTGTCGGCGGACTTTACGCTCCGGGCGGCGGCATAATTGAGCCGTACCGTTTTGTCTTTGCCCTTGTCGAGTCGGCGCTGAAGAACGGCGTTCAGCTTTTTACCAACTTCAAAGTGAACGAAGCGAAGCGAAGCGGAAATTTTTGGACAATCCGCGCCGAAGACGGCAGGGAAATAAAAAGCCGTTACGCGATAAACGCCGCCGGCCTTTTCGCCGATGAAGTGTCAAAAATATTCGGCGCGGAAGAATTTACAATCAGCGCGAGAAAGGGCGAGTATTTTCTTCTGGACAGGCTGACAAAAGCCTGCCCGTCAAAAGTGGTCTTTCCCGTTCCTACTTCTGTTTCAAAAGGGATGCTTGTTATTCCAACAGTGGAAGGAACGGCGCTTGTCGGCCCCACTGCCGACGCTGTTGACGACAAAAACGATTTTTCCACCACCTCACAGCGCCTTGAGCAAATCCTTGTTTCGGGAAAGACCATGATACCTTCCTTGAGTCAAAACGATGTTATTACTTCTTTTGCCGGTCTTCGCCCGTGTTTAGGTGAAGATTTTTATATTGAGGCTTCGGCGAAAGCTCCGGCCTTTGTTCAGGCGGCGGGAATTCAAAGCCCGGGACTTACAGCCTCCCCCGCCATCGGCGAATATGTAAAAAATATTTTGCTGGAAATGGGTCTTGTGCTGACCGAAAAACCGCAGTGGGATCCTTATGTCGAAGATCGTCCCTGCGCCAGAGAACTCAACTTTAATCAGCTTGATAACCTGATCGCGAAAGATTCAAAGTGGGGCAATATTGTCTGCCGCTGCGAAAATATCAGCGAAGCGGAAATTGTCGAGGCGGTAAAACTTGGACACACAACTCTTGACGGTGTAAAATATTTTACGCGCGCGCAGATGGGGCGCTGTCAGGGCGGCTTTTGCACCTACAAGATCATCAAAATTATAATGAGGGAAACCGGTCTTTCATGGGATGAAATTACAAAACACGGCGGGAAAAGCCATGTGCTGGAGGCCGTGCTGTGAAAGAACTGCAATACGACGCGGTCGTTATCGGCGGCGGAGCGGCGGGAATGGCGGCCGCCCTTGAACTGGAAACGCAAGGATTTTCCTGCGCGATTATTGAGCGGGAAGATCACCTTGGCGGAATACTCTTGCAATGTATTCACAACGGTTTCGGCCTGCATGAGTTTTCGCAGGAGCTTACCGGCCCGGAGTTCGCCGAGCGTTTTATTGAGCGCGTAACAAAATCAAAAATAGCCGTGTATCTTAACACCACTGTAACGCAATTTAATTCTTCCGCCTCTGCCGCAGTTTGCGCTTCCAGCGCAAAAGAAATCTACTGCGTCGCCCCTTCCGGTGTGATGAGAATACAAAGCCGCGCCGTGGTACTCGCGATGGGCTGCCGCGAACGTAACCGGGGAAATGTGCGCATTCCCGGCTCCCGACCGGCTGGGATTTATACCGCGGGTCTCGCCCAGCGCCTTGTAAATATAGAAGGATACATTCCCGGCAAGGAAATTGTAGTTATCGGTTCGGGCGACATCGGGCTGATTATGGCGCGGCGCATGAGCTGGGTCGGCTGCAAAGTAAAAGCCGTGGTAGAAATTATGCCGTACCCGGCGGGTCTTACGCGTAACATCGTTCAGTGCTTAAAAGATTTTGACATCCCGCTTTATCTGTCTTCGCAGACCACAAGCATCTTCGGCAACGATCGTGTCGAGGGAATTGAAGTGACTCCAATGGAAAACGGCGTCATCGTACCTGAAAAAAGTTTCCGTATCGACTGCGACACAATTCTGCTGTCCGTCGGTCTTGTTCCAGAGAACGAACTTTCCAAAACCGCAGGCATTGAATTGAACAGCGTTACAAACGGGCCCATCGTTGACTCCGGCTTAATGACCAACATGGAAGGAGTTTTCGCCTGCGGCAATGTGCTTCACGTTCACGACCTTGTGGACTGGGTCTGCGAAGAAAGCAGGCGCGCCGGGCGTTACGCCGTTCAGTGGCTTCGCGGAGAGCAGGCCGCGACGCAGATACGCGCCAAGGCGGGGCCGTTGGTACGTTATGTGAATCCGTCGCGAATCGCGCCCGACCGTGACAACCACATTTACCTTCGCTCTATGGTTGTAAAAAGCGACGCGACACTTGAAATACGCCTTGACAACCGCCTGATCCGAAGCAAAAAAGAACGTCATGTTCAGCCTTCGGAGATGATCAATATAAATCTGTCCCCAAAAGATTTTGAAGGAGCAGAGATAAACTCCGATTCCGTTTTGGAATTTATCATTAAGTAGGAAATGTTATGCAAAACCTGACCTGTATAGTGTGTCCCATCGGCTGTTCTCTTGAAGTTAAAGAAGATTCAGGCCTTCCGGAAAACCTGTCAATAACGGGCAACCGCTGTCCGCGAGGCGCGGTTTACGCGAGGGAAGAAATCCGTTCCCCAAAACGCACGGTAACCGCCACCTGCCAACTTGACAAAGAGGCGGCCGGCGCAAGACGGATTCCCGTAAAGACCGCCCTGCCCTGCCCCCGCGAAAAAATAAACTCACTGTTAGACGACATATACAAATTAAAAGTTTCCCTGCCCGTAAAGGCCGGGGATGTTCTAATCGCGGACTGGAATGGCGAAGGAATCGACGTAGTCGCCACAAGGTCATTGGACTTGTTCGACAACCCGGTTGGGTCGTCGAACAAGTCTTGCAGTTTGCATACCTGCGGTATGTCGGCCTAGGGCCTTAAAAACTGCGTTTTTATAAGGAAAAAATGTTAACGAAAAACCCGGAAAAGTCTTCTGAAGATTTTTGGCGCGTATACGAAGAAAAAAGAGGCGAAAAAGTCCTGTCGCGCGGTTTGGGAAAGTACATTTCCGGCTGGGACGAGTTTGACGAAAAAAAGTGGGGCGGCCTATGGGGACTGATTATCACCACGTCGGGAGGCTTTCGTTTTCATCACTTTCCGCAGAATAGCTGGATGGACGCCGTCACCAGCCGTTTCGCAGAGGAGAAAGAAGTACAGGAAAAGACAATTTTTATTCCAAAAGAAAAAATCGCCTCGACACAGGTAATTAAGGAAACAAAGTGGTGGAAAAGGATATTCGCTTCCTACTCGCCGAGGCTTGTTATTCGATACGCGGACGAGGCAGGCGGGGAGAAGACGCTCTTGTTTGAAGCGGAGTATGAAAATGAGCAATGAGGAATGTTTTACGGTTTCCTCGGCATACTCTCCAAATGAGCATTTGTATCGGGATATGACAACAACCTCTTTTTGATTATCTCCCCGTGGTGTTTAGTCGGCGTATACTGCCAATCAGAAATCATGTTTGGGGTTGCGGCGTTGTGAAAACACCAGCCTGCCCAATGCAGTTTGTTTTCGTCCATCCAGTCAATCATGTCGCTTAACCATGAAGGATATTTTGCCGAGCCCCATTCTCCTTCAGGATCAATGCCGAATTCGCCTATTATTACCGGATATTTGTCCGCTATGCACAGAACTTTGGTGTTATGATTTTTGCCGTTCCATTCCTTCCACGGGTATATGTGCGACTCATACACAATTCCTCTGCCTTCGGGAGTGTCTTCAAGAGCGTAAGAGCCGGCTATTCCGCGCAGATCATAGCCCCAATCAAGACCGCCGGCGATTATTATGTTGTTTGCACCTAACGCTCTTATCTCGTTGACAATTTTCTGGAGTCCCGGCGTAGTGTAGGTAAATTTTTTCTCGTCAGGCTTGCCATTGTTTTCCGTTTCATTTACAGTTCCTCCGTTTCTCCACACTTCCCATGTCACATCACGAGGCTCATTGTACAAATTAAACAAAACCGCGGAATTATTTGAGTATTTTCCCGCTATATCAATCCAAAACTCAAGAGAATTATCATCGGGCATACAGTGCTGCCCTACATTTTTTCCCCACTCTCCTGCGTCTGACCAGTGCAAATCAAGTTCTATATACTTGCCGAAACTTAAAGCAAGTTTTACCACATCGTCAACTATTTTGCGGTATTGAGCGCCGTTGTCCGGCGGATTCGGGGTGCTCCAGTCCGACACTTTGCCAAACCAGCGATCCTGCGCCAGCGGCAGGCGTACCAGATTGCAATTCCAGTTCGTAAATACCTCGTAGACGGAGGCAAGTACATTGTCTCCCTTGCTGTTCCATTCAAGGCTGCAAATATTTACGCCTACAAGCCTTACCTCTTCATCCTTTTCATTTAGTATTTTATTCCCCTCTGTATGAAGCATACTGCTGGGCACGCTTAAATTTGCAACGTATGGATCATCAATTTTAGAAGTCTCAGTACTTTTTTTATCCACATTGCTGGTACATACCGCTAACGTGAATAAAATTGCAGACAATAAAACTATTACTCTTGTCTTTTTCATTTCTATCTCCTCTCTTCCGTCAAGAACTTACCGTCAGGTTTTTCACCCATTTTTCCTTGCGAAGCAAGTGACGCGCAATAAATATCTTTATTATATCAGTAAGTTTTAATATTGCAAACATCGGCACGGGCGCAAGAGTAGTAAAAAAGGAAAGGAGTACGGAGCCGGGCGCAAAAAGAAGGGCATTAACAGAAACATCGGTATACATCCCCATTGCGGTGTCGCCTCCGGCGCGTGAAATCGCGAATTGGGTGTTTATGTAACAAAAAAACGGCAGATAAGCCAGTATCACAAGAACAAGGCCAAGGCAATTCGCCCTTGCCCCGATTGTAAGGTTGGAAAACACAACGGGAACAAGAGCGTAAGTTATCGCCGCTCCGGGAAGGGCGAAAATAAGGCCGGCGGTAAAACCTCCCCACTTTATCCACGTAGCTCTGCACCGCGCTTCATCCAGCTTGCCGGCACCTAACGCTCCGCCTACCAAAACGCTGGACGCTGTCCACAAGCCGCCGAAAAGCATGAAGAAAATATTTGCTATTGTCCAGCCTGCCGCCATACCGGCTACAACTTCCGCGCCGCCGCGCCTGTTGTACATGGCGATCATGAGCGTTTCAGAGACAACCCACGATAATTCGGAGGCAAAGATCATTCCCGACTTTGTGAATATTTCGCCTACAAGTCGTTTTTTAATCGCAAATAATCTTCTGAGACCTGCAAAAAACGGCGCTTTTGAAAATGACGCATAACTTAAAAACGCCGCGGCTTCAAAAACACGCGCAATAATAGTAGCGTAAGCCGCTCCTGTAACTTCAAGACGAGGCGCGCCAAGGTTGCCGTAAATCAATATCCAATTCCCGACAGTGTTGACTAACGTCGCCGCAGCCGAGATAATGAGCGGAATTTTTGGCTTTGCGATTTCGCGGAAACTGGTCGCAATAGACATTGAGATTGCCACAGGAAAAAATGTCCACGATACAAGTTTCAGATAACCCGAACCGATAACCGCAATTTCTTCCTGCGCGGCATTATTCGTCGTTAACATTTGAATAAGAGGGAAAGAAAATGAACGGCAAATCAAAAAACAAAGAAGCGACACGCCAAACGCAAAAAGCAACTTAAAACTGTAAGCATTCCTCATGCCGTCACGATCATTCGCGCCGTTAAATTGAGCCATGTAAATGCCGCCTGCCTGACAGATGGTGTTTATAATTACAAAAAAAACAAAATTGAACTGGTTGGTTACATTTACGGCGGCCATGCTGACGTCTCCCAAACCGGCAACCATAAAGTTGTCGATTAACGAGACCATACTCATAATGAATTGTTGAAGCATAACCGGAATGGCAATTGCCAAAGCCTGCCGGTAAAAAGACATCGGACCCAAACGCGATGATAAACTACGAAGCCGCAGCATAACTGAATTTTTCCTCCCTTTGTATCCTGCCAATTCTCTACACAAGTGTCAAGTAAAAGAGGAGTTATATAGTGAACAGTTAACTGTTCACTATCCTTGTACTATGATATAATGATGACATTATGAAAAAGTACTTTTTTCCATCATTTATTATTATTCTTTTGCTGTTTACGCAGGTAACGTGCAAGGGAGTATCCTCAGGTAAAACCGTACAAAAACCGGTTGAATGGAATTCGCTTGAAGAACTGCTTTCGCAGATGACGCTGGCGGAAAAAGTCGGGCAGATGACTCAGGCTGAACGCGGAGACCTGCAAAAGGGCGACATCACGAGGTACGGCATTGGTTCTGTTTTGAGCGGCGGCGGATCAACTCCGGCGGAAAATACTCCGCAGGGCTGGTTAAAAATGATTAACGGCTTTACAGAAGAATCCCTGCAAACGCGGCTTAGAATTCCTGTGATATATGGAATTGACGCGGTACATGGACACAACAACGCGTCGGGAGCGACAATCTTGCCGCACAATATCGGACTTGGCGCAATTGCCGCCGGCAATGCCGAACGCGGCGCGCAAGCTGCGTATACTGCGGGAAAAATCACCGCGCAGGAAATGCTCAGCACCGGCGCGCGCTGGACATTCGCCCCTGTCCTTGGCGTTGCGGAAGATGCACGGTGGGGACGCACTTACGAAAGTTTCAGCGAGAACGCAGGTCTTGTTACAATAATGGGCGCGAATTTTATCAAAGGTTTGCAGGATAACGGCGGTGCCGCCTGTATGAAACATTATCTTGGAGAGGGGCAGACTATTGACGGCCGTAATCAGGGTAACGCTCTTCTGGATCGCGCCGGAATTGAGCGAATCCTTCCGCCGTACCGCGCGGCAATTGAGGCAGGCGCGCTTTCTCTAATGCCCTCGTTTTCCAGCGTAAACGGAATCAAAATGCACCAGCACAAAGAACTGTTAACCGATCTGTTAAAAGAGGAAATGGGTTTTGAAGGCTTTGTCATTTCCGACTGGGCGGCGCTTACGCAATTAACCGGCGGCAGTTACAAAAAGCAGATTGCAAACGCGATCAACGCGGGCGTTGATATGGTTATGGCTACCAATGGCCGCGACAGTTGGGTAAATTTCTTTAATAATCTTGTTAAACTTGTCGAAGAAGGAACTGTTCCGATGTCACGTATTGACGATGCTGTTATGCGCATACTCAGGTTCAAGCAAAGTATCGGCTTGTTTAAAAATCCGCTGACAGCGCGGGCAGGCGAAATCGGTACGGACGAAAACAGAGAAGCGGCACGAGCTCTTGTTTCTGATTCGCTTGTACTTTTGCGTAACGAGAACAACGCTGTCGAAAAACTTTTGAACAGCAAACAAATTTTAGTTGCGGGACAGGGTGCAAACGATATAGGAATGCAATGCGGCGGATGGACAATTACATGGCAGGGTTCACACGGCAAAATTACAAAGGGAACAACAATACTCGAAGGAATAAAAGCGGCGACAAACGGTAAAGCCACGATTACTTATGCCGAAGACGGAAAAGTAGAAAAAGGCTCTTTTGACGCGGTAATCGCCGTAATCGGTGAAAACCCCTATGCGGAGACTGACGGCGACCGCGCCAGCAATATCGATATCCGCCAAAGGGATTTGGATACGCTGTTGAAGACTTACGATTATGGTTGTCCTGTCGTTGTTATAATGTTATCAGGCCGCCCGATGAATATCGGCGATGAGTATAAAAATTGGGATGCTTTTATCGCCGCATGGCTGCCCGGTACGGAAGGCGCGGGAATTGCGGATGTTCTTTTTGGAAATAAAAGTTTCACCGGGCGGACTCCTTATACATGGCGGAAAACCTTAAACGGAGAGGTGCTGTATCCTTTTGGTTATGGAATTAATATTCATTAAGTCTTTGGAGGAAACATTTAGTTGCTGCGGACTACTAACATAATTTAACAGAAAATATTATAATAAATCATGTCCGTTAATGAAGCTTCTCAGGCGAAAAACGAAAAATTTACCAGAATGACTACTACTCCTGTGGAAGGGCTTGTACTCAGCCTTGCAGGTCCCAGTATTACCATCATGCTGATTTCCGCGCTTTATAACATGGCGGATACATATTTTGTCAGTTCTCTTGGAACAAGTCAGGTGGCGGCTGTAGGTATTGCTTTTCCTTTAATGGCTGTTATTCAGGCAATGGGATTTTTCTTTGGGCAAGGGTCCGGGAACTATATTTCAAGAGCGTTAGGCGCACAGGATACGGAAAACGCTTACCGTATGGCGGCAACGGGTTTTATCAGCAGTTTCTTTGCTATGGCAATTATCGCAGGGGCGGGACTTGTCTGCCTTAAACCTTTAATCGAAGGGCTTGGAACAACACAGACCATCCGCCCCTTTGCGACGGAGTATGTCTTTTTCATTTTGCTTGCGTCCCCATGGATGGCGGCGGCTACTGTTCTAAATCAGCAGTTACGGTTTCAGGGAAGCGCGGCTATTGCCATGGTGGGGATGCTTTCTGGAGCGATCTTAAATATTTTTCTTGATCCTATTTTTATTTTTGTTTTAGGCTTTGGCGTTAAGGGAGCGGCTATCGCGACAATGATCAGCCAGATAACGAGTTGTTTAATTCTTCTTTGTTACGGTACCACCCGAAAAGACAGCATACCCATTAAACTTAAATATTTTTCGCCTTCTGCAGCGCGTTACGCGGAAATGTTCAGGGGAGGGATTCCCGCCCTTCTCCGCCAGGGTATAATGAGTATTTCCACGATCATCATAAATCACTTTGCACGCCCTTACGGAGATGCGGCTATTGCGGCGATTTCAATTACCAACCGGCTTGGAATGTTCGCTAACTCTGTTGTGCTGGGCTTTGGGCAGGGTTTTCAGCCTGTATGCGGATTCAACTACGGAGCAAAACTATACAGCCGGGTGAAAAAGGCCTTTTGGTTTTGCGTTCATTTTTGTTTTATCGGCCTTCTGATAATATCCGCCGCTCTTGCAATTTTTGCCCCGCAAATTATCGCGCTATTCCGCAAGGACGATCTTGAAGTTATAACTCTGGGTGCCCGCGGATTAAGACTCCTCTGCGTCAGCCTTCCGTTTACCGGAATTGTAATACTTGTCAACATGATGACACAAACCATGGGCAAGGCTATGGAGGCAAGTATTATCGCTCTCTCCCGTCAGGGGCTTTTTCTCATTCCATGCCTTTTTGCATTGAGTCCTGTTCTAGGACTTTTGGGGATTCAGCTTGCAACGCCTGTTTCCAATCTGGCAAGCCTTATCATCGTAATTCCTGTCAGCAGCAGGATACTGAAAATTCTTTCTGTCAAAGAAGTGTAGAAAAATGCAGGCATATATTTTTCTACACCCTGTTACACTTTACTTAAATATTGGTTATATATATACTAAAACCATGATTTTATTGATCAAAAAACTGAAATGGGCTGTGTTTGCCCTTATTTTACTTTTTTCCGCATGCGTATCTTCGGCAAATATCAGCGAAGACCTGTCTCCCGCGGAATTGATACAACGCGCTCAGGAAGCGTCCGATAAAAACCGGTACAATACCGCCCTGCTGTACTATCAGGCTCTGCACGAGCGGAACAGCAGTAATATCGACCTTGTTATAACGGCCGAATACGAAACCGGTTATATTCATTATAAACAGAAAAAGTATCAGCAGGCAAAAGGCGAATTGACGGACGTGCTGGAATACTACAATTCCCCCGACGAAGAATTGCTACCTCAGCATTTTAAACTTCTGTCAAAAATCGTTATTGAGCGCATAGAGAAAAAAGAAAGCCCGCGCTCTTTACCCAAACAATAGCGCCTTATTCGCAAGCGGGGTTTAACCCCGCGTATAATCCATACCTTACAGAACAACAGCCTCGTCCCTTTAGGGTGAGGTTGTTGATTTGTATACCGGCAGCCAGTTTTTGTGGGCCTCCAGCAATTCGTCTACCATCGCGCGGATGTGATCAAGAGGAAGTTCTGCGGCGGTATGCGGTTCCAGCATTGCCGCGTGGTAGATATGTTCGCGCTTTTTTGTTACAGCGGCCTCAATGGTAATCAGGTGGACATTGATGTGCGTCATATTCATTGCGGCAAGTTGAACCGGCAGTTTTCCAACATGGCACGCGCTAATGCCGGACCCGTCTACAAGGCACGGAACTTCGACACAAGCCTCTTGCGGCAAATTTTCAATGCTTCCGCCGGTGTTCAACACGTTCCCTCCGATTTTATACGGATTTCCCGTAACGATGGATTCCATTATGTAAGAGGCGTATTCGTGCGAGCGTTCATGCTCAATAATTTCTTTTTTTGCGAGGCTTTCGTATTCAGCTTTCCAGCCTTCGATCTGTTCGACACAGCGGCGCGGATATTCGTCCAAAGGTATATTGAAATCGCCGATTAAGGCAGGATAATTCGACTTGATATAAAACGGGTTGTATTCGGCATTGTGTTCACTCGATTCGGTACAGTAAAATCCAAGTTTGTCGATGTAGTCGTAACGAACCATATCATTATGTTTTTCCGACGCGTTTTTTGCCTTGGCCCTCCGCCGTATTTCTGGATACAGATCAACGCCGTTTTTATCGCGGATATCCAAAAGCCAGCCCATGTGATTGATTCCGGAGATCACCTCACGCCGTCCTTCCAGTTTGTCTTCCATGCCCAATCCTTTAAGCAGCCAGTACGAACAGCCCTGCACACTGTGGCAAAGACCGACGGTTTTCACTCCTGTATATCTTTGCATAAAACCTGTCAGCATTGACATAGGATTAGTATAGTTGAGAAACCATGCATCGGGGCAGACCTTTTCCATGGCGCGCGCAAATTGTTCCAGCACAGGAATTGTCCGCAGGGCGCGCATAATACCGCCAATGCCCAGAGTGTCGCCGATGGTCTGGCGCAGTCCGTATTTTTTGGGGATTTCAAAATCGGCGATTGTAGCCGGATCGTATCCGCCCACCTGAATCGCGTTGACAGCAAAGGAAGCGTCTTTAAGCGCTTTCTCAAGATTTTCAACACCGGCAAAACTCGATATTTTAAAATTGCCGCCCTTCCCTTTGTTAATCGCGTTTATAATCCGCTCGCTTTCTTTAAGCCGCAGGGCGTCAATATCGTACAGGGCAATCTCAAATTCACGCAGAGCCTCGCTGGACATACAATCGCCAAGCACATTACGGGCAAAAACCGTACTGCCGGCGCCTAAAAAGGTAATTTTCGGCATAAACGCCTCCTGTTTTGTTAGTATATTACAAAAATGAGCAATGAGCAATTAGAAATGAGCAATGTTCTTGTTTGTAAATCATGCTTCCAAACAACAATCTTTCATTGCTCATTGGTTTCATTCATCTTGAAAAAATCCTCTTAGATCATGCACAATGAACATATGTCCTATTTTTTAGATACGGTTTTTTTTAACAATACGGTAAGGCGATGGCTGATTTCATTGGCTTTTATCTTTGGCGGATTTATCGCAGGTAAAATAATATCTTTGGTAATGCGATTAATTCTGAACTTGACGCATAAACACAAAAAAGGCAATGCCGACGGCGCGGTAATAAAAACTTTTGAAAAGCCTTTGGCTTTGCTTGTCTTTCTGCTGGGATTGGTCATTGGCTTAAAGGGACTGGATTTGAATGAAACGGTCAGAGAGTGGATCGGCAAGGCGCTGAACTCCTTTCTCATCATCATTATTAGCTGGGCATTGACGCGGGCGGTTGACGCGCTGCTCGTCCGGCTCATTCCACATACCGGAAAAGATCATCATGGAAAAAGAGAAATCAGGCTTCAACCCGTGCTTCGAAAATTTTTTGATTTTATCATATGGCTCATCGCAATAATTCTGATACTCAAAACGATAGGCTACAATGTCAGCGCGCTTATGGCCGGACTTGGACTGGGAGGCGCCGCTCTAGCGCTGGCTTCAAAAGATACCCTCGCCAATTTTTTCGGTTCCATCACCGTTTTTTTTGACAAGCCTTTCCGCATGAACGACCGGATAAAAATTGGCGACTATGACGGCGTTATCACCGAAATGGGCTTCCGGACTTCCCGCCTGAAGACTCAGGAGAATCGCACGGTGTTTATCCCTAACAGCCTTTTTGCCGCCCAGCCCATTGAAAATATCAGCGTACAGCCCAGTGTCAGAGTGGTTCAGACCATCAACTTTAAAGGCGATAACGGCAGCGAAAAAATTGAGCGCGGACTTCAAATTATCAGGGATATAGCCGCAGGCGATCCCGGACTTGAAGGAAAAGCGGTTGTGGGTCTTACATCAGTAGGCGGGCTTATTTGCCATGTCAATTTTATTTATTTTATTTCAAAAAAAGCAGACTACAGCGAAATAGTGAACCGGGTTAATATGGAAATACTCCGCCGCTTTGAGGAAGCGGAGATTCGACTGGGATAGGTTATCAGTTAACAGTGAACAGGTAACAGTGAACAGTTTGTAGAGAGCAGAGAAAATGAGCAATTAGAAATGAGAAATGTTGTTTAACCAATCTAATTGTGATGGTTCACGAGCAGATTAGTTACATTGCCGCTACAGGCGGACATTGAAAACCCTATTATTGCAGCAAAGGCGATAATCCCGATTAAATAAAATGCTTTTTTAATAAAAACTTCTTTGATTAATAATACCCATAAATTTGGAAAAAAATCAATTTATCCGTTATCCTTCAAGGCATCTGCGGAAATTCTTGCCTGACCGGAATATAGCCTTTAGGCATACATTTCCAACACTTGAACAACATCAAACTTTCTTCCATAATTGATTTACCCATTAGCTATTTTGGTTATTTTATGGAAGAATTGCAATCGACAGAAATACTTGACCGCGAAATACTTGAAGACGCAAGAAAAAAGGTCGTGCGTATTTTAAAGACCGCTGAAGAAACTGTTCACGCCCAAACTGCTGAATGGGAGAACAAAACCCTAACCAGCATTGACGAACTTGATAAAAAATACGGTGAACAGCAGGAAACAGTCTCCGCGAAAATTATGGCAAGGCTTCCTGTTGACAAGCACCGCGTAAAAATTGAAAAAATCGAAGGCCTGCTCTACTCTGCCGTAGAAACATGGTTTAAAAACTTAAACCGCCGGAGAATACTTGATCTGCTTACGGAAGAACTGGCAAAACGGCTTGCCCTGTGCGAAGATTTTTCAAGCTCCGGCAAAATATCTGCGCTCATTAATGGAATAGACCGTAAAGAAGCGGAATCAGTTTTTAAAAAATTAAATCTAACCTGCGATATAAACGAAGATTTAACTGTCCGCCGCTACCCTTCAATCATGCTCGAAATCGGAAAAGTCCGCGTTATCGCAAGCATAGAAAAAATTGTCGATTTCCTGCTTCAGGAAAAACGCGCCGAATTGGTCGCGGCCCTTATTGACCCTGCCTTTATCGAGGAGGAAGCATGAAACCCGAAATGATACATGAAGGTCAGGTAAGGCGGATTTCAGGCCCGATTATCAGGGCGTCAGGCCTTGGGGCTGCCGGTCTTTTCGATCTTGTAGAAGTCGGGGATAAAAACATTATCGGCGAAATTGTACGGCTTGAGGGCAGCGAGGCGATCATACAGGTTTACGAAGATAACACCGGCTTAAAAGTGGGTAGTCCTGCCCGTTCCACAGGCCGCCCTCTTTCTGTTCTTTTGGGACCAGGTCTTATGGGGACAATTTACGACGGCATACAAAGGCCGCTGAATGTGTTATACGAACATGACGGCGCGTTTATGAAACCCGGCGACAGGGGACACCCTCTTGATCCGGATAAAAAATGGCGCTTTATTCCCGACCAATCGTTAGCTGCAAAAATCGCCGCAGGTGAAGAAATCCGCGCCGTCCCCGGAATGATACTTGGTTCAGTAAAAGAGACCGAAAGCATTACCTGTAAAATTATGGTTCCGCCAAATACCAACGGCGGCAATATTACCGAATTAAAAAGCGAAGGCGACTATACAATTTCCGAAGTAATAGCAAAAACCGACAGGAATGAGGAAATCCCAATCGCCCAATGGTGGCCGGTAAGGACAAGCCGCCCTGTCGCAAGCCGCCTGCCGCCGGATCAGCCGCTGATCACAGGCGAGCGCGTTATCGACATTTTTTTCCCGTTGTCAAAAGGCGGAACCGCGGCGATTCCCGGCGGCTTCGGCACAGGCAAGACAATGACTCAGCACGCGGTCGCAAAATGGTGCGACGCGGATGTTATCATCTACATCGGCTGCGGAGAGCGCGGCAATGAAATGACGGACGTACTTACGGAATTCCCCGAACTTCAGGACCCGCGCTCCGGGCGCAGCCTTATGGAAAGAACTTTGCTTATTGCCAATACGTCAAATATGCCGGTAGCCGCGCGTGAGGTGTCAATTTACACCGGCGTAACGCTTGCGGAATATTACCGCGACATGGGCTACCATGTGGCGATCATGGCGGACTCGACAAGCCGCTGGGCTGAGGCGTTACGCGAACTTTCCGGCCGCATGGAAGAAATGCCCGCGGAAGAGGGCTTCCCCGCCTATCTTCCCACTCGTCTTGCCGAATTTTACGAGCGCGCCGGCAGAGTCCGCACCCTTTGCGGAATGGAAGGATCTGTCTCGATAATAGGAGCGGTCTCGCCTCCGGGCGGCGACTTTTCCGAACCCGTTACTCAACATACAAAACGATTTATACGCTGTTTCTGGGCTTTGGACAAGGACTTAGCCAACGCCAGGCATTATCCGGCTATAAGCTGGATAGACAGCTATTCTGAATATGCCGAAGAGGTCCAGCGCTGGTGGGAAAAGGTAAATCCGATGTGGGCGCAAGTCCGCAAAAGATGCATGGATTTGCTCAAGCAGGAACAAAAGTTAGCTGAAATTGTCAGGCTCATCGGACAGGATACCCTGCCCGACGAACAAAAGCTCGTCCTTTTTACGGCGCAGATAATAAAGGACGGATTCCTTCAGCAGAATTCATTTGATCAGGTTGATATGTTCTGCGTTCCGGAAAAGCAGGTGCGTCTGCTGGAAATTATGATGGAGTTTTATGAGCGCGCTCATACCTGCATTCAGCTTGGCGCGCCTTTGACAAAAATATCGAAAACAGGCTTAAAGGAAGGAATGTCCCGCCTTAAAAGTACGGTAAAAAACGACTCTCTCGGCGATTTTAATGAGTTTGAAGGCAAAATGCGTTATACGCTGGAAGAGCTGGAAAGAGCGTACCGGACAAGGAGCGTTATGTGAGAGGCATCGAATACAGAGGGCTTTCACGGATAGAGGGTCCTGTGGTAATCACAGAACGCAGCCGCAATGTCGGTTTTAACGATATGGTAGCGGTCTACGATCGTGACGGCGGAAGAAGGCTTGGCCGCGTGCTTGATCTGGGCGAAAAAATGACAGCGATTCAAATCTTCGGCAACAGTACGGGCCTTTCCGCGGACGACACAAGAGTTGAGTTTTTGGACAGGCCGATGGAGCTTCGCGTCGGGACCGGACTTTTGGGGCGCATTTTTAACGGTCTTGGAGAGCCGATTGACGGATACGGAAGTATTTTTTCGTCAAAAACTTACGATATTAACGGCCTTCCGATTAACCCTTATGCCCGCACTTATCCGCGCGATTTTATTCAAACAGGAATTTCTTCGATAGACGGAATGAACACGCTCATCCGTGGACAGAAACTTCCGATATTTTCAGGTAACGGCCTTCCACATAACCGCCTTGCCGCGCAGATTGTCCGTCAGGCGAAAATTCTTTCTTTTGACAACAGCGAAGCCGAAAAAGCTTCGGAACAGTTTGTAATTGTTTTCTGCGCGATGGGAATAAAAAATGACATTGCGCGCTTTTTCCTTGACGATTTTGAACAATCGGGCGTTCTTTCCAGAGTTGTCGTATTTCTCTCACTTGCGGACTCCCCTTCTCTTGAAAGGCTGATTGCTCCGCGCTGCGCTCTTACCGCCGCCGAATATCTTGCGTACGAAAAAAATATGCACGTCCTTGTTGTAATGACCGACATGACAAATTACTGCGAAGCGTTACGCGAAGTTTCTTCGATACGCGGAGAAGTTCCAAGCCGCAAGGGGTATCCGGGTTATCTTTACTCCGACCTTGCCTCTCTTTACGAAAGGGCGGGAAAAATAAAAGGCTCTACCGGTTCAATTACGCAGATACCGATTCTTTCTATGCCCAACGACGATATCAGCCACCCCATCCCTGATCTTTCCGGCTACATCACCGAGGGGCAAATTGTTCTGGATCGGGAACTTTTTCAGCGCGGCATTTATCCGCCTGTAGCAGGGCTTCCAAGCCTTTCCCGTTTGATGAAGGACGGCATAGGGCCGGGTATGACAAGGGAAGATCACAAAGACGTATCCAGTCAGCTTTTCGCCGCTTACGCAAAAGTTAAACAGATACGCAATCTTGCGTCGATTATCGGTGAGGAAGAACTTTCGCAGGAAGATAAAAGGTATTTGAAATTCGGAGAAAAGTTTGAGCAGATTTTCCTGATACAGGGCGAATATGAAAACCGCGACATCGGCCGCACTTTGGATCTTGGCTGGAAAACACTTGCGGACCTTCCCCGCGAAGAACTTTTGCGGGTCAACGAAGAATTTATCGAAAAGTATTTAGAGCCCGCGGCAAAAATGTAAAGTTATTTAGAAATTTCAATTTCTAAATAACTTCTTTATAAAAACCGCAGTTTTTAAGGCTGTAGGCCGTAAAACTGCAAGATTTGTTCAACAACCAACCGGGTTGTTGAACAAATCTAATGTGAGTATGTATGAAAAGGATTACACTTTTTTTACTGTTGCAATTATTTGCCTTGCAGTTATTTGCGCAGGAAGTTATCGGGGAAAATCAACCGCAGGAAAAGACCGGAGTTACTTCTTCAAGCGAAATTCTTTTGCAGGCCGCGTTTAAGCCGGCGCCGGAAGGAAAACTGGGATTCATTGAACATTTTAACTTTCCTTTTTTGCAGGGTGAAGGAGGCCTGACCAAAGACAACAATATCAGTCTTGCGCTGACCGGAGAAATATCCCCTATTTCAATTAACGGTATTGTCGAAGCGGTCTGGACGCCAATCGCATTTTTTCAGTTTGCGGCAGGCGGCAGATTCGGCTCAGGCTGGAATATCGATCTTTTCGGCAACGAGATTTACGGAATCGGACTTAACCGGCCTTCTGCCGATATGTCAGGCGAACATGACGGAAAAGCGTTCGACGGCCTGCTTTGGAAAGCGCAGACAGGCGCCACACTGCAGGCGGATTTAGCAGCCGTTTTTCCCGGGGACTGGAATCATGTTGTTCTCAGAAGCTATCACGAAATCAACTACAGCGGTTACACCCGCGCGGCAAAAGGCGAATCATGGTACTATGAAAATGACGACGGAGAAAACTGTAACGGTTTTAATTATTACGGTAATCTGCTTATTGGATATCAAATGCCCATTTTTCTTAATACAGTGGCGCTTATGGCGGAAGCTGATTTGTATTTATACGATACGCCGGATCGCGCTAAATGGGGAGACGACAAGATACGCTGGACTTTTGCCTGCGCACTAATTTTTTCCATAACTAAACAAATTGATCTTACCTTGATTACCCAGTTCCGTACACAGAAGAACTATTTGGAAGAAAACTGGGAGGATTTGTATTACCGGAACAGGACTATTGATAGCCCGAATCCGCTGCATTTGGAGTTTTACCGCGTTGCTGCTGCGGTGTCGTTTAAGTTTTAGTTCCCTTATAAAGAGTGGAAGAAAGACCTTTATTAACAAACTCTTTTGCAATATTATACAATTCATTATAATCAATATTCTCAAATCTTGTAGCATCTCTTATTATTGTTTTTCCAATTCCTGTTTCTCCAATTCCAAATTGTAAATGTCCTTCTTCAAAATTATCTGAATTTTCACCTGCCGTATTATGAACCCAATGTCTTTTTTCCAATACATCACGTTCCATGTATCTATTAAATAATGTTTTGAAATCACCTTTGAAAATAAAGGTTAAACATTCACAATTATATTTTTCCAATAATATTTTAATTTGTTCCATTTCTTTTTGCTTAAAATTACTTTCCAATATACATATATTATTAGCCTGTAATATTTTTTCGGCTATATGCAACATAATCAAAAATGTGGCTGAACTTCCTTTTAACTCTACCATATTATTTTCAGAACCAAATCCATCTCCAAGAACTTCTTTTATCACATCCTTGTTAAAACATGGAATATTCAGGAAATCCGATAATTTATTTGAGAAGACTGATTTTCCGGTAGCACAATATCCGCCAACCAAAATTATTTTATTTTGCATATAGTACCTTATATTATTTTTCATTCCGCCGCATTATTCAATATGTGGTATGCCTTCTTCCTTTCCAACCGTCCATCCCAAACTCTCTTGCTGAATCTTATACAGCCGCGCAAACAAGCCGTTTGCGGCAAGTAGTTGTTCGCCTGTTCCTTCTTCAATCAGTTTCCCGTTTTCCAATACGGCAATCTTATCCGCGCCGATTACCGTGCGCAGGCGGTGGGCTATCACGATGACAGTCCGTCCTTTGACCAATTCGGAAATCGCTTCCTGTATTTGGGTTTCATTTTCCGGGTCAAGACTGGCGGTGGCCTCATCCAGCAATACAATCGGCGCGTTTTTCAAAAGGGCGCGGGCAATGGAAATTCGCTGGCGTTCCCCGCCTGACAGGGTTGAGCCGTTTTCGCCGATAACGGTATTATATCTTTCCGGCATTCTCATGATGAATTCATCGCAGTGCGTCATTTCTGCCGCTACGTAAACTTCTACACATGTCGCGTTCTGTTTGCCGATACGGATATTGTTCATCACCGTGTCGTTGAACAGGGTTACATCCT
>JAIRUC010000228.1 GCA_031254615.1 Treponema sp.
AATTTTCCGGACAAATCATAAAACGGGGCTATTTTATTATAGTTTTTTGAAAATTTGCGATTATTTTCCTCTAATTCATCTTCAGTCATAAAAACATTTATGCCATCAATGATTTTTCCCTCTGTCTTATAAATCTTTTCCATTATTTCCTCCTAAAATGCAACGCCCATATTTACACCTACTATTGGAGCGTGGGGATTAGATGATTCACCTTTGAATGTAACTAAATTGTTCCAAAATCCTATGTTTGGTTCAATTACAAAAACATCTCCCAATATAAATTTCCATCCTGCCGATAATGATCCGACTAAACTGTGTATATCATCCGTTTCCCACTTACTTCTTTGGTAACCAATTCCAAGATCATAAAATGCTTTGCCTATTGTTGTTTTAAATGGATATATCCTGCCATGTCCTATAACAACGGTATTCATATCGCTGTTGGAAAGGTTTTTGTAAAAATTAAATTCCAAAACGGCTGAAAAATAATTATTTATTCTTGTTTCAAAGAATATTCCCAAACCAGTATTCCCTTCAAACGCGCCTTCAATAGCGGGGAAAATATCCACCATTATTGAAAACTTTTGCGGAGTATTAAATTCCTCTTGAGCAAATACATTTCCAAAAATCAAACCAACTAACAGTACAACAAACGCTGTTTTTTTCATTTTTGCCTCCAAATACAAACTTAAAATATCATCGAGAAGCAATGCATAATGAACAAAACTGATCATTTCAAAAGAAAATTTAAGAAAAAAGTTGTTTTCTGTGGTATAAAATGAACTTTTTTGAATATTTTACTGTTTTTCAGAGACCGGAGCATACCATTCAATTTGACAATATGTTCCGTCATAACGACATGTGTCTATCCTTTCAAAATGGATTTTATCATTTAGCAGTTCATATTTGGTGTTTTTATTTTGAGCGAAATTTATAATAGCGTTATCCATCATAGACGCTAAATTTTTATTAATGTCATAATAATGATGCTGCCCTATATAGCGGAACTTTGCACATATTGAAGTCTCAAAAGTATCACCGTAAAATCCATTAGGTATATTTTTCATGTTTTTAGCTTGTACGGATGTTATATATTCTAAACCTTCTTCATTGTTTATGTTGCGGGCTAGGCCGATATATATATGGGGATTTACTACTCCTTTTATCTGTTCACGTTCATTTTCCCAAAATTGCCTCCCAATCTGTGGGACTATATCAATTGAATGTTCCAACGGTATCCGGTGGTGTTTACCAATAATAAAAAAACTCGGAACCATTACAATATCAGGCCCGAAGAAAACATTATCATCGTCCAGCTTGTTTTCATCAAAAAGGTGAAGCGGCGGTTTGATTTTTATAATCTGCCCTGTTTTACGCAAATCGCCAGGGGTTAGTCCGAATTCATGCTTGAAAGCCCTTATATATGACTGCTCATATTCAAAGCCGTATTCAAGCGCAATATCAAGAATGTTAAAATCCCTTTCCAGTATATCGTTTAGGCTTGCCGCTAATCTGCGGGAACGTATGTAAGAGGCGATGGATTGTTTGAAAGCAAAACTGAATAATCTGCGTAAATGGCCTTCCGAAAAACCGTATTTTTTGGAAAGAACAGACGCATTTATATTGTCATTGATACCTTTTTCTTTTTTTTGCAGTATATTTTCAAGTAATTCATATGGTTTGAGCATTTTAACCTATAGGCTTTATTATGCCCAATATCTAAAACTATGTATACTACACGATTAGCGGCCATTAAAATTAACATTTTTACTCATTTATAGCAGGAAAAAAGCTGCATTAAACAACAGTTATCCTTATAATTGGACAAAATAATAACTGAACAGAAAAATGAAAAAAATAAAGCCGTTAGGACTACAGCCGCCTATTCCAACCCAAACACCACAAACACTCTGGTGGTTATTTCCAATTCCCCCATTGGCACTACAGTTGAAGAACCGCCGGCGAGTTTTACTTCGTCAAAGCTTGCGCGCATGTTATTCATCATAGTATTCATTGGCATAATTTGCTGAGTTCCTTCCTCTGATATGCTTAATACTTTAACCATTTTAAGTTTTGACAGTTCGGCGTATTGTTTGGCTTTTTCTTCGGCTTTTTGGAACGCAAGTTCACGGGACCTGATAAAATATTCGGTTGTGTCTTTTACGCTGAAATTTATGTAGTTTAACTCTATTCCGTTAATTTGAATCAGCTGGTCTATTATTCCGGAGATTTTTTCATCATTGCTGATATCTTCGATAGAAAAGGTAATCCTCTGTTCGGCTCTTTGGCCGACTAAAATACGCCTGTTTGTATATTCGTATTCCGAGTGGAATGTCAGCGAAGCGGTGTTTATATTCTTGTCTTCGATATCCGCGTCTTTTAACACTTTCAATGCCTGCCTGACCATTTTGCTTACTTCTTCCTGCGCCGCCTTAGTTGTCGGAGCCACCTTGCTCAAACTAATACTCATCTGAACCATATCCGGCTGAACCAGCACAGTCCCGGCGCCCAAAACAGATATTGTGCTTTGATTTTGTTTCTTATCACACCCCGATAAAAATACAACAGTCAGTATCAGAACAAATACCCCAAAATGCCTCATCTTCATAAAAAGCCTCCATAAAATAAATAATAAACAATCACAAATGTCACAGAGTTACAACATTGCTCATTTCTAATTGCTCATTGCTCATTTGTTAAAACGATTGTCTTCCTATCGGGCTTCCGATCCAGATTCCTTCGCCCAGGTAATCAAGCCGTCTGCCTTCTACCAGTATTTGAATGTCGCTTACATTCGGGAATTCCGTTACCGTCCAGACAATCTGCCGAAGCTGGGCGACATAGCCTTCGACGCCGAAAGTGTTAAACAAAAAATCTTCGCTGAAACTGATGTAAGCGGTACTGCCGCGGACTGTTGCCGAAAGTATGCGCGTATTTTGAGGAATAAGATTGAGAATGCCCTTGTTCAGTTCGTCCGAGGACGGGCCGGTAAGAAGGACATTAAGCGTATCAATCATAGGGGAATCGGAAACCGGAACTTTTCGCGTAACCCTCGATTGAAGAATTTGTCCGTCCTTGTCGATCTGGGTAAAATAAACATTTCTGTCTCTTGTCTGCACAGGCTGAGGCACAGCTGGCGGCTTCGGAGTTTCCTGCTTTGGCTGCTGCACAGGTTGAGCCGGCTTTTCCTGAATTGGCTCCGGTGTGTCCTGCCTTGTTGTCTGCGGGGTGGTTGAAGTTTCTGCGGCCGGTTTTTGAGGCGCGGGTTCTATTCTTGCCGGCGGCTGTTCCTGAACCGCAACTTCATCCGGCTCTTCCGGCAATTCTTCGGCGCCCGGAGATGTAGTCAACCTTGATTTAAAAAGATTGAAATTTTTTTGGATTGTCGGCGCATTCGCCATAAAAACGCCGATTATTACAATTACAAACACCAGCCAAAAAATGACCATTGCCTGCGCGCCGCGCGGCGGATTATTTTTGCTGTTTTTATTGTTCGTTTTTCGCGCTGCCACAAAAACATGATACCAAGTATTGGTTTTTGTGTATACTGTTCTCATGCGAAACAAATTGACAGATGAACTTGCCGTCTGCGGGATGAACGCGGCGCTTGCTGCGGCACAATATCATCCGCAGGCGATTAACCGCCTTTTCCTGCGCGAAGACAGGCTTCAATTTTTTACCGGTATCTGCAAACAACTTGCGGAACGCAAGCGCCCCTACAAAATCTGCGAAGACGAGGAACTGGAACGCCTGTGCAAGAGCGTCCATCATCAGGGCGTTGTGGCGATGATCGAAGAGCCTGTAGTTGAACCGCTGTCTCAGGAAGACCTTGATCTGTGGGCGGGCGAAAGAAAAACCGGCGTCGTTCTTAATTCAATCGGGAACGATCACAATCTTGGCGCGATTGCAAGGGCGGCGGCTTTTTTTGACGCAAGTTTTCTGGTACTTACCGAAAAAGACACGGCTTTTAACGAAGAAGAAGTGCGTCTTACCACCAGCGCCTACCGTATTGCCGAAGGCGGGTTTGAACATTTAACAGTACGAAGAGTAAAAAATACCGCCGCCTTTTTAAGAGACGCTTCAAAATTGCTTTTAACAATCGGGACGGACACAAGGGCAAGACGGCGTATCAGTGACTTAAAAAGCATTGTAAAAACCGGAAAAAGCAGAAAAGGTGTTGCCATTGTTCTTGGCAACGAAGAAACCGGCCTCCCTCAAAACGTAAAAGATCAATGTTCATGTCTGCTCCGAATCCCCGGAACGGGCAATATCGACAGCCTGAATGTGTCCCAGGCCGCGGCTCTCTTCCTTCACGCTATTTTTGAGGCTTAGCCGCGCCTTCTGCGTATGCGTTAAATGTATTAACCATTCTCGCAGGCTGATTGACTGCGTCCAGCGTGTCGCGCCACATACTGCCTTCCGGATCGATTTTGTTACGGTGTGTAATTACCGTCTTAATCGGCAGATGCACAAACTCGTTATTTACAAGCCCGATGATCATTTTGGTTTTTCCTGCCATCGCCGCGTGAGCCGCCGCATTGCCAAGCCGCTCACAGTAAATTGAATCGTCGGGATCGGCGGGAGCGGAACGGATCGCGTAACTTGGATCGATATATTTCAGGTTGATATCCATTCCCTTTTCTTCAAAATGTTTCAGTATCCTGTCGCGGATGTAGACTCCGACATCTACCATTTTTATATTTCCGCCCGCGTCTGTTTTTTTCTCTTTTAAAAGCTGTTCCTGCATCGCTCCCTCGGCAATAATAATTACCGCATGATGCCGCCTCTCCAGACGTTTTTGCAGATGACTCAGAAAACCGTTATCGCCTTCCAGATTAAAAGGCACTTCCGGTATCAGAACAAAGTTTGCCTCGTGGCTCGCGAGCGCGGTATGCGCCGCTATAAAGCCGGAATCCCTGCCCATAACTTTTACAAGCCCGATGCCGTTAATGGCGGATACCGCTTCCACATGGGCGGCTTTCACAACATCCACCGCCCTGGCAACAGCGGTGTTAAATCCAAACGAACGATCGATAATGGCAAAATCATTATCAACGGTTTTTGGAATTCCGATAAGCGAAATTTTCAATCTTCTTTTATCAACTTCTTCCGCAATATCAATGGTACCGCGCTGTGTGCCGTCTCCGCCGATAACAAACAGCATATTCAGATTAAGCCTTTCTATAGTATCAACAATCTGAACTACCTCTCTGCCGCCGCCGCGGGCGCTTCCCAAAAAAGTGCCGCCCAATTTATGAATATCGTCAACCATTGCAGGATTAAGCTGAATTAAGTCAAACTGGTGTTCCGGCAAAAAACCCAAATACCCGTAACGGATACCGGAAATCCTTTTAACCCCGTAACGATACCACAGGCATCGTACAAGCGCGCGAATTACATCGTTAATCCCCGGGCACAAACCCCCGCAGCTGACAATACCCGCATGAACATGAGCAGGTGAAAAATAAATATACTCCCGCGGGCCCGCACATTGCAGAGCCTGAGATTTTTTTACAGGATGCTGATGTCCCGGCATAATAATTGTATCCAGCCGGATATACTGTTCATCGGAAACATAATTGGCAATTCCGTCCCCCAAGGTATTTGACATTTCAATAGGCGATTTAACAGCAGGCTTGCCAAGCGTTTCTATCGTAAAATCCAGATTATCTTCCATAAATAAAAATCCCCCGTACTTATAGTTTATTATACTTTCAGATAAAATAACAACTCTCCGCCGATTTGGCCCGTTTTGACGCATACTCGTCTTTTCATTGTTACTCTTTTATACTATACTCTTATTTAGAGGTATTAATGGTAAATGTAACTCCGCCCAAAATGGGCAAATTAACGTCAACTAAGGTAGGCCTTATAGCTGGTGGGATACTGCTGTTGATTTTGCTTGGTACAAGTGTTTTTATTGTCGATCAGGCAGAAGAAGCGGTTATTACTCGTCTTGGTAAATATTACGTTACAAGAACGCCGGGTTTGCAGTTTAAACTGCCTTTCGGCATTGACCGCAACTATACGGTGAATGTTAAGGCGGTGCAAACGGCTCAATTCGGGTTTACAACCGTAAGGAGCGGCATAAGTTCGGCTTACGCTACGGGCAAAACAAAAGAAGCGACCATGCTGACAGGCGACCTTAATATAGTAGAAATCGAATGGATTATTCAATACCGGATTACAGACTCCAAGGCATGGGTTTTTAATGTCATGGAAAGGGAGCGCACCATAAGCGATGTGTCGCGCTCTGTTATCAATATGCTGGTCGGTGACCGCGCGATAATGGACATCATGAGCCCGGAACGAAGCGCGATAGAAGTTGCCGGCGCCGAATTAATGAACGAAACTTTCAGAAGCTACGGTTTGGGAATTTACGTTATCGCGGTAAAACTTCAAAATATCGATCCTCCGGCCGGGAGCGTTCAGCAGGCTTTTGACGATGTAAACAAAGCGATTCAGGATATGAACCGGCTTATCAACGAGGGTATGCAGGTTTATAACGAGGAAATTCCAAAAGCAAGAGGCGAGGCCGAACGGATGGTTTCGATTGCGCAAGGTTACGCCTCGGAACGTGTAAACAGGGCAAAGGGCGATGTCGCCCGTTTCAATTCCGTCTATGACGAATACCGGCGCGCCCCGGATGTAACAAGGCAGAGGCTTTATTACGAAATGGTCGAAGAGGTGTTCAAAAACGAAGAGGGTATGACAATTGTCGACCGTAATCTTAAAAATTTCCTGCCAATGTTGAATGTCGGCAGCAGCGGCGCGGCAGGCGGCGGTAATACCGCGCAGGGCGCACAGGGGGGCAGATAATGAAAAAACCATTTACCATGATAATAATCATTTTGGTTGTTGTGATTGGCATTTTTGTAGCCGGCCCCCTGTTTGTAATTGAAGAAGGCGAACAGGCGGTAGTTGTGCAGATGGGGCGGATTGTGCGTATTGTTACAGACGCAGGCCTTCATGTAAAAACGCCGTTCATAGATGAAGTTGTCCGTTACCCGAAAAAAATTATGGCTTGGGACGGAGAGCAGACGAGTATTCCCACGCGGGAAAAGCAGTACATCTGGGTTGATGTTACGGCGCGCTGGCGCATAGCCGATCCTCAAAAATTTTATGAGTCCATTTCTACAATAGAAAGAGCTTATTCCAAACTGGCGGAAGTAATTGATTCCGAAGTAAAAACCGTAACTGCCGAAAACTACTTTAGGGAATCGGTGCGAAATTCAAACATTATAATGGCGCGTGTAAATACGGTAGACGATCTTGGGATCGGCGACGAGATTGATCCGAGCGTTATTCAGTCTTCAATTCGGCCGGACACAAATTATGAGCCGATCGAAAAGGGACGGCGCAGAATTGCCGAGGAAATCCTTGGGCGTTCGCGGCGGCTTGTTCCGGAATACGGCATTGAGCTTATCGATGTTGTTATCCGCCAGATCCGTTACTCTGACGATCTTACGCCGAGCGTGTACGCGCGCATGATCAAGGAGCGAAACCAAATCGCGCAGGCGATCCGTTCCGAGGGCGAAGGCAGAAAAGCCGCTCTTTTGGGAAGGATGGGCAATGAACTGATGGAAATCCGTTCTGCCGCGTACAACCGTTCCGAGACAATTCGCGGAGAAGCCGACGCGGAAGCGGCAAGAGCTTATGCGGATGCCTACAACCGCGACAGAAGTTTCTTTGATTTTTGGCGGGCGATAGAATCTTATCGTCAGACAATGCCGAAATTTGACAAAACGCTTACTACAGATATGGAATATTTCCGTTATCTGTATTCACCGAGATAATTATGCGGCGTATTCATATATCTGATGTAAACGAAAAACCGGCAGTTTGCTTTGACACCGGACTTGACCCGCGTTCCTTTGCGCGGACAAAAATGTCTCAGTGCTTAATTGAGCCCGGTTACATTGTTTCCCCCGGTGGTTCAAACATAGTGTGGAAAGCATCCGGCGTAATTGAAATAGACGGTTTTATGAGAGTCTGGGGAATTCCGTTTTCGGGAGAAAGACTTGATCTGCTTCTGGATTCGGTCAGTGTGTCAGAACAAACAGCGGAGGCGCAAAAAAAAGCGCTGCAGGCGGTTGCCTACTGGATTAGGGCTAAACTGTTTATTGGCGAAACACATTCCGCCATTAACCCGGGCGCCGCTTTTGTTTCCTGCGCGGACGGCGGCGAACATCAAAAGGGGAGTGTTTTCTTTACTCCCGAAAGTTTGTCGCACCGTTGTCTGCTGGTCGAAGGAGCCGGTTTCACCGCTGTTCTGCGAAGCGGCTATTCGGAAATAAGAAACGATGCTCCTGCGGTTTTGGATCGTTATAACTGCCCCGATTTAAAAGACACCGAGGCTGCCGCTTTTTGCGCGGGAACAATGTTGTACACATTGCTGGCAAAAGCTAACCCCTATCCCGATACAGAAAATATCTATCAGGATATGAGGGAAGGCGTTTTTGTTCCCCCTCAGCTTGCAATTCCCGGAGTGGATAAGCAGCTTTGTGAACTTATTAATTCCGCGCTGTTACTGCCTGTCGCAAAAAAAAGAACAAGCATGAGCGGAGCCGCCATTCTTGGAAACCTTTTGAAAATACTGATGAACAAGGAAGAAGAAATTGCCGAAGTTTCATCTTTGTGTAACCCTCTGCCCAAAGAAACAGAGTTAAAACTCTTAAAAGAAAAAAACAGTTTTATAAAAAGACAAAACTTCGCTGTCAAAACACGGCGTTTTTATCTGCGCAATAAAATACCGGTAATGGCGGTTTCCGCCGCGTTTCTTTTTGTCATATTTGTAGTTGCGAGCATGACTAACGCCAGACACAACCGTCCGACAACAGCGGGGATGGCTCCTGACGCTGTTATCAATGAATATTACGAGGCTTTCAGCAATCTGAATCACCAATATATGGAAGCGTGTGTTTCCGGAGCAGGCAAGAGCGATATTGATGTTGCTGTAAACTTTTATGTATTAACCAAGGTAAGGCAGTCTTATGATGCCAGCGAACATACTTCGGTTGTTCCGGCAAGAGTATGGCAGCAAATAGGCGGTGAACTTCCGTCCCCTAATGTGTTTGGCGTAACAGATTTAGTCATCACTCCCCGCGGCGGCAACGAAGACGAAGGCCTGGTAGTTTTCCGCGCGGATTATTTGCTGTGGTTCCCTAACGAGGATAGATCCAGCAGCCGCACCGACGAACTTAC
>JAIRUC010000235.1 GCA_031254615.1 Treponema sp.
ACCGGTATCGGTACAGACGGAATTTTTTTTGAAATTTCAAAAATGATTAAAAATGTTAATTTTTATTTTGCTTTCTCTATATAATACATTTTAAGGAGATTTTATGGGACAAAATAAAATTGATAATGGCACTACATTTGATTTTGGCAAGACTTCATTTGATTACGCAAAGTACAGGGATATTTATCCCGCTTCAATATATCAAAAACTTTATGATATTGGAATTGGGCATAAAGATCAAAAAATCCTTGATTTTGGCACCGGAACAGGCGTATTTCCAAGGGCAATGTATAAATACGGCGCAAAATTTACCGGAATCGATATTTCCGAAGAACAAATAGAATACGCAAAAAAATTAAGCGAAAATACGGACATACAGTATAAAGTGTGTCCCGCCGAATCTACAGGATTAGCTTCAAATGAATTTGACATAATAACATCGGTGCAGAGTTATATATACTTTGACAGAGAAAAAATTGTTCCCGAAATAAAACGGCTTTTGAAAAATGATGGAAAAATGGTGGTAATATGGATGGCATGGTTAACATATGAAAGCAGGATTACCGAAGAAACAGAGAAACTTGTTTTAAAATATAATCCAAAATGGACCGGCGCAGGATATAGACGATCAGATAATTCTTTAAATTTTGTACCAGAATCATTTGAATCAGAAACAGAAATAAATTATGTTGAGAATCTTGAATTCAATTATGAAACATGGGCCGGAAGAATAAGGGCTTGCCGCGGAGTATCCGCGAGCTTACCTGAAAATATTGTAGATGAATTCAATAATGAACACTTTGAATTATTAGAGAAACTGACAAAAGAACCGTTCAAAATACCACACGAAATAAAAATAAGTGTATTAAAATTAAAGGAATGATAAATAACCGCAACCGGGCGCGGACTAAAATTCACTTCTTATTCTAACTTGTCCGGTAAAAAATTATCAAATAACAACTCTGTTTTTTGCACCTTTGAGCGAGGTCTTTTAGGGTGTATTTTGCGACCCATTTTTTTTCTTTCAGGTGTTATCTGTGAATGTTGCCGGAATACAATTTAAGCAAGAGAGAGGGTAAAACTATGAAGAAAACATTGGGACCAAAATTTCCCAAAAAGCGTATTATCGTGCTTTTTACGATGGTAACGCTTGCAAGCGGACTGTACGCCCAAACAGCATTTCCGGGCGACAATTTCTGGTCTATGGACGTTGGGTTCGGAATGACCGGTATTTTTGTTGAGGGAAAATCGTATCAAGGTATTATTAACCCAAAGTTTTGGTTTTCGCCGCCCTTAATGATTGGGAGCAGGCTCGGTGTAGGCATGAGTACCGATGATATACTTTCATTTGAAGGCCAGGTATATCTCCGCTGGAATTTTCTGCGCAAAGGCTCTGCGAAGAAACCCGTCAATGTTTTTATACAGAGCGGATTAGGAATGCTTGCGGCATACAGGGGAGCGGATACGCCGTTCAGCGACGTTACTCAAAACCGGGGTTCTTTAATGGCTGACGCGGCGCTCGGAATAACCATACCGCTGACTTCACGCTGGCATATAGAACCTTCTATCCGCGGCGGATATCCGCATATCGCCGGGTTTAGCATAACAACCGGATTAAAAATCCCATGGTCAAGCAAAGCAAAATACGACAGACGTTCGCCCAATGAGATTATCAGAAATATGCTGATAGCCACAGTTGAACACATCATGTTCGGTCCTGACATAGGACAGTATAACGCCGGTGTTGACCGCGATACCCAGAGGCAAAACGAATTGATACTCAATAATCTGGCTCAAATGCTCGTAGAGAATCCCAGCCTTCGGCTCAGGATAGAAGGCCACGCCAATCCGGTTACTTATGCTCCCGGTGAAGCGGAACGGCTTATGTCCCTCAGCAAGGTACGAGCAGATACGATAGCCAGCCTGCTAAAAGAAAAGGGTGTAAGTGAAGAGCAAATGGTCATTATTGCTTTTGGCGGCGCCAGAACTATTACCAATGATTATGATGTCCGGAACAGGAACCGCCGTGTTGAATTAATAGTTATTCGGGTTGACGCCTGATCAGATTTTTATAGGAGAAAGATACCATGAAAAAGATAGCTCTTATTCTTTTTTTGGCGACGCTTATATGCGTCTGCTTTACGGTTTGTGATTTTGAAAATCCCATTATTAAAACATGGTGGCAAGAACAGGATTCGGAAAATGATAACCCTGCGATTCCGGTTATTATCACCCATCCCCGAAGCGCAACTTATTTTTTAGGAACGCCGGCGGAAGATTTAACAGTAACCGCGACTACCGGCAATGGAGAAATTCTTTCGTATCAGTGGTATACAAATGATAAAGATGACAATATGGGAGGAATTTTAATTCCTGGCGCAACGGAAGAAAACTATACTCCGTGTACGGACTATGAAGGTATTACTTATTACTATGTTGTTGTTACTAATATGATAGTCGATAATAACGGCACTGGTAATATATCAGCTAATGTGATAAGTAATACGGCGGAAATTGAGGTTGATGCAACTTTTGCTATTGTTACCGTTACCGGCCTGTCTGTACAGGACAAGGTCTACGACGGCACAACAACGGCGGTCATTACCGGAACACTGGTGTTGAACGGCGTAAGAACCGGCGATGACGTAACTTTAGTCAAAGGCACTGCCGAGTTTACGGACGCGGCTGCTGGTATTAACAAGAGTGTTATTCTTACTGGCTGGCTGCTTGCCGGAGCGGACGCGGGTAAATACACTCTGCAAATACCAAATTTGACGGCAAATATAACCACAGGTACTGCTTCTATTACCGTTACCATTACCGGCCTGTCAGCTCAGAACAAGACCCACGACGGCACAACAGCGGCGAGCGTCACCGGAACGCCTGTGTTAAACGGCATAGTAGGCGGTGATGATGTAACCTTAGTTAAAGGTACTGCCGAGTTTGCGGACGCAACTGTCGGTATTAACAAGAGTATTATTTTCATTGGCTGGTCGCTTGCCGGAGCGGACGCGGGTAAATATATACTGCAAATGCCAATCTTAACGGCAAATATAAACGCAAGTCCTGTTATTACTACCGTTACTGTTACCGGCCTGTCTGTACATGACAAAATCTACGACGGTACAACAGCGGCGACTACTATCGGAACGCCGGTGTTAATCGGTGTAGCAAGCGGTGATAACGTAACCTTAGTCAAAGGCACTGCCGAGTTTGCGGACGCGGCTGTCGGTATTAACAAGAGTATTATTTTAACCGGCTGGTCGCTTGCCGGAGCGTCTGCGGGTAAATATATACTGCAAATGCCAATCTTAACGGCAAATATAATCGCAAGTCCTGCTATTATTACCATTACCGGTCTGTCTGTACAGAACAAACTCTACGACGGCACAACGACGGCGACTATCACCGGAACGCCGGTGTTAAACGGCATAGTAGGCAGTGATAACGTAACCTTAGTTACCGGTACTGCCGAGTTTGCGGACACAGCTGTTGGTATTAACAAAAATATTATTTTCAACGGCTGGTCGCTTGCCGGAACGGACGCAGGTAAATACACGCTGCAAATGCCAAGTTTGACGGCAAGTATAACCACAGTTGTTCCTACTACTGTTACCGTTACCGGTCTGTCGGTACAGACCAAAACATACGACAGCACAACAAATGCGGTTATTACCGGAACGCCGGTGTTAAGCGGCGTAGCAAGCGGCGATGACGTAACTTTACTTCCCGGTCTTGCGATTTTTACAAATCCTCAAAGCGCTGATAACAAAGATATTATTTATCTCGGCTGGTCGCTTACCGGAGCGGACGCACATAAATATATACTGCAACTACCGGCTTTGAAGGGAAAAATAACCCCAAAACCCCTTAACATTACCGGCCTGTCGGTAAAAGGTAAGGTCTACGACGGCACAACAGCAACAACCATTATCGGAACGCCAGTATTAAATGGCTTAATATTCGCTGATGAGATAACCTTGATTACCGAAAATGCACATTTTGCGGATGCAAGTATCGGTTATGACAAGGATGTTACGTACGACGGTTATTTTATCGGACGGTCCGCACATAATTATACACCAGTGCTGCCAGCTTTGACGGGGGATATAGTCGGAGGCATCGTTACCATTACCGGCTTAACTCCCGAGAACAAATATTACGACGGCACAACAACGGCGACCGTCAACGGAACGCCGGTGTTAGAAGGCGTAGCAACCGGCGATGACGTAACCTTAGTTATCGGTACTGTAGATTTTGAAGATGTGAATTATCGTTTTACTAACGTAGGCATTATTTTTAACGGCTGGTCGCTTGCCGGAGCGGACGCGGGTAAATATACACTGGAGACACCGGATTTTGGGGCGCGTATATTCAAAAGAACCTTTACCGTTACCGGTCTGTCGGTAGAAGACAAGATTTACGATGGCACAACAGCCGCAACCATTATCGGAACGCCGATATTACATGACGTACTAGACGGTGATGAGATAGAGTTTTATTATGCTTATCCTTCCACGTTTAATGACCCAAATGTCGGCGTAAATAAGGCTATTACTTTCGGCGGCTCTTATCGCGGAAAGGACTCAGATAATTATGGCATGGGGATGAAAAATTTAACGGGGACTATACACAGAGCTGACCCTGATGTTACCTGGCCCAGCGGCTTAACGGCTTCTGTGGGACAGGAGCTCTCGGAAATAAATTTGCCGGGTAACAGCCCAGGTAAACCCAGCGGTACGTTTAAATGGGCATATCCCTCTGATAAAGTCGGCAGTGTTGGCACACAATACCACAGTATGACTTTTATAACGGACGATAGGTCGAATTACAACTTAATAGATCAGAAGGTAGCGGTAGTAGTCACTGTTACCAGTATAAAAATGGTTCTGATACCCGGCGGAACCTTTATGATGGGCAGTCCCGACAGTGAACCGGATCGATTCAGTAATGAAGGCCCACAGCACCTTGTAACATTGAGCCCCTTTTACATGGCTGAGCACCTGGTAACGCTCGAACAGTTCGAGGCAGTGGCGAAGCAAATGATAACTAGCAGCCCGGTTCCGGGAGAAAGCGGAACACCGGAAAAACTGCCGTGGAATGGTATGAGCTGGTATGGCGCGCTAACACTTTGCAACGAGCTTAGCAGACTGGAAGGATTAAGTCAGGCGTACAGTATTAAAGGCGGTACAACCCTCGCATACTGGCAAACTCTCCCATTATCGGAATGGGAGAAAGCGGAAATAGTTCCCGGTTCAAACGGGTACCGGCTTCCGACCGAAGCGCAATGGGAATACGCGTGCCGGGCGGGAACAACAACTATCTATAACACCGGTGATATTCTCACCGACGACACGGGGTGGCATAATGGCATTAACGGAGGTATAACGCATCAGGTGGGAATAAAACCGCCCAATGTCTGGGGATTGTATGATATGCACGGCAATGTGTGGGAATGGTGCTGGGACAGGTATTATGACTATCCAAGCACTCCGCAGACAGATCCCACTGGCGGCACAACAAGCCTTACACACATTTTTCGCGGCGGGGGAATTTATGATCCTAGTTTGACTGGGGATGTGTATGAGCAATGCCGTTCCGCGACACGGGGTCTCGGCACTGCCTGGGCCAAAAACGGCATCCGTCTTGTTCGCCCCTACTAAGAGCGGCGGATACCATTGATTTATTGATGTAAGCATCCGGGGAACTTACTCTCCGGATGCTTTTTTTTGCCTGCCCTTCAAACAGCTCTGTTGATTTCTCATTGTCAAAAAATAAAAGCCATAGTATTCTGAATTTAATACGGAGAGGCAGCAGTTTTTAAAACTGCTATCTTCTCACAGGAAAAATCGCGCGTTGCGTGATAATGATAAGTTTGTTTTTACGGGCAAGTGTCCGTAAACTTTAGTTTTTTGGAGGAACGAAAATGAAGAAATGGTTTTTAACGGCAGCCGCGATACTGGCGGTGATTACTCTGGCCGGATGTGCCAGCTCAGGAGGGGGTTCAAAAGCTCCACCGGTACCGATTCCGGAAGGAGCGGAAAGAGTGATGCTGGAAAACGGAGCCTATGCAATTTTCCGGTTTGATCTTCCTTCCGGCGCGAAGTGGGGCGACTATAACAAAATCACTGCGGACTACATGGTGGACGAAAGAAATATCAAAAGGCCGATCCGTAACGGTAACAATGTCCGTCTTATGGGCAATTACAAAGAGGAACAATTTGCACTTTCAGGCAAGATTCGCGTTTTCAACCTGAATGGCGAAGGAGCTAATAACGCTAACGGACCGTATATCATGGACAACGCTCCCAGAACATATGCGTCTATGGGCGCTGTTGTGGATCAATGGTTCACCGTAGAGTATGACATTACCGGATCAAAAGCGCATGATCAGTTTGTTAAAGCAAACATTCCTGCCCCAAATGCGGCCGGGCCATTCTTTTTCGGTGTTGGTATACCGGGTTCTGGTGAGGGTGCCGGAATAACCCAATTTATTAAAAACGTTACCCTGCATCACGCTTCCGACCCTGAGTTGAATGTTGTATCAACCGGTTCCGGTTTTGAAGAACCCACCTTTGTTTCTTTCTTCCCGGTGCAATCTTCACGGGTGTCTCCGTAAGACATCTAACTTTTCATGGCTGACTGGGGTTTTCTTATTACAGGGAAGCCCCGGTTGTCGTGAGGAACAAAATTCTCAGCCAACCGCCGCCGCTTTCACAAGTTTGAGCAAGTTTTGATCCACCCATAGTTTTAGCGCGGTGCCCGATTCGGGGACATTCATCCTTGGGCTTGCGCTGATTTCAAGATGATACTGCCCGTCCTCCCAAGAATCAAGGAGAAACTTTAAAACGTGATTCTTGCCTTCAAAAAGAGAGTCGGTAAATTGAGCGTTAAACGGTTTCCGCCCTGCCGCGTCTGTCGCTTCAAAAAAAACTGCGTCTTCCGGGATAAAAAGTTTTGGCGGAGGGGAATCATTTATAAAACTATCAAGCTCCGAATCGTGTGGAATTGTAAGAGCGCCGAGCGGACAGGACACTTCAATTCCGCTTTCGTTTTTTTTCAGTACCCTGCAGGGCAACACCTGACCCGCGCCGAAAAATCGCGCGGCAAGTTCAGTCTTTGGAGCAAGCAGCAAATCCCTTCCTGCGGCGGTCTCAACA
>JAIRUC010000304.1 GCA_031254615.1 Treponema sp.
AATTTCCCTGCCGCCAAGCACGGTTGTTCCGCCGGAAAAAATTGAATCGTTCATCGCAAGGGCTTCGGCCACATCGGAGGGCTCCAAACCAAGAAAGAAAAGTTTTTCCTGATCAAGTATAACAATAATTTCTTTTAACCCTACACCGGAAACTAAAACTTCCCCCGCGCCTTCAAGACTTTCAAATCTTGGCTTTACAATTTTTTCCAGCATTTGTGCTGTTAAAAGATTTTCTTTTCCTTCGCCAAAACCATCGGTTAAACCGCCGGTTAAACCACCGGTAAAAACCGCCGCCGACCATACCGGAACTCTTGAATTGTTTGAACTTAAGATTTCAGGACGTTGAGCCGACAACGGCAGTGTTTCGTATACTCTTTGCGCGGCGTCGCGGACAGCTTCGTACCGTCCTCTTCCGCCGGGTTTGAAGCGGACAAATATTCTCGACTGGTTGTTTTCGGTGGAACTTTGCACGCTCATAACGCCGGAAATTGCCGAAACCGCGTCTTCAAGCGGAATAGTAACCGTCCTTTCCATTTCCGCCGAGTCAATTCCGTAATGCATAATTTTTACAACATAAGAACCTCCCGTACTCTGCTTAATTTTTTCGCCCGAATTAATAATGACGAATAACGCCGCAGAAAGAATGCCTGCCAATATGCAGATAGCGGCTTTTTTTCTTTTTAACCATGGAACCAGAGTTTTCATTTTGTTTCCTCGTTACGTAATTTCCATTTGAAAAATCTGATAAGGATGGGAGGAATTACAAACAGGCTGAGAAGAGTTGACGCCGCAAGCCCTCCCAGCATTACTGCCGCCATTGATTTTTGCGAATTTCCCATTGGACTGAGTACCAGCGGCAGGAGAGCGAAAACTGTAGTCGCTGTTGTAATTAAAATCGCCTGCAAGCGTTCGACTGCCCCTTTGCAGACTGCCGCCGCAACAGAAAAACCCGCGTGAATTTGTTCATCGCTGATTTCAAAAAGAACAAGGCTGTTATTCACAACAAGGCCGAACAGCGCGGCAAGCCCGAAGACTGCGCCCGAATCGATCATCGAACCGGTGAGCAAAAGCACCGGCCCTGCTCCAGCCAGGGAAAAGGGAATGCTCAACATGAGTATTAACGGAAGAAGAAATGATTCAAATTGAGCGCCGATTGTCATATATAGAAGGATTATTACAAGGAAAACATAAAGAAAAAGCGAATTTCGATAACGGACAAAAACCGATTCATCGGCCCCTTTAAACCATGAAAAACGCGCAGAAGTTTCATTTGCAGTTACGGGCATTTTTTTACCTGACGCAATATCCGCGTAAATAACATCACTGCGGTCAAGCCGCGCGAGAGACGCTTCTGCCTCCACGCGCTCTATTCTGCCAAGAGAACCAAGGTACACGGTTTTACCCTGCGCGGTTTTCAGGGGAATTTGTTCAAGGCGGCGCACAATATCTTCTGCGCCTGCATCCTGTCCCGTTACGCGCACATCAAGCGGCCTGCCTTCAATTTCCAGCCGTGAGGCAACAATACCTTCATTGAGAATATACAACGTTTCCGCCATTTGCGCCGCCGGAACTGAAAGATAGGCGGCGGCTTCCCGGTTCGGGTACAAACGCAGTTCCGGCCTCTCTCCTTTAGGCCTGAAATTTACCGCAATCTGCGCAGATTTAAATGCGTCATCCACAGCTTCAACCCTTTCAAGCAGTTCTTCCCTGTCTTTGCCATTAATTACAAATGTACGCAGGGAAGATAACCCAAGCAAAACTTCTGTTTTGTCTTTGGGAAAGTAAACGGAAAACGGCTCCTGATCAAATTTTCCCATAGCGGCGTTGATTTCAGCTAACGCTTTTTCGGGCTTTACTCTTTTTTTAAGCACACAGCGCAAAGTAAAATCTTCTTTTTTGTAATCAATATCAGCCCTGCGCGCGGTGTCTTCCTCTTCGGCGCCCGCCCTTCCGTAAACAGTTTTTACAGAAGGCAGCCCTGAAACAATTTGGGAAACTTCTTCCCCAATAACACTCACCGTCTCAAGCAGAGTTCCGGGGGGACAAGTCACGGTAACCCACACTTCTTCCGCTTCATCCGGATTTATGAAAACGACCGGCCGCATAAAAGTTAGGAGTGTACCGATTATTACCATAAAGGCCGCGGCGGCGAAAACTTTCACCGGATGTCGAAGCAGATGTAAAAGAAACTTCGAGTATTTTTTTTCAAGACTGCCGTCCCTAACAACGGCTTTTGCATTTTTTGCTTTTAAATCAAAAAACAGCCTATACAAAGAAGGCAGACAAAATTGAGCATAAAACCAGCCGGCGGCTACAGAAGTAACAATCGCGATTGCCGTATCGCCGAAAAGACTTCCCAACGGACCGGGCAGAATAATGACAGGCAGAAAGACCAAAGCCGTCGTAAGAGTCGACGCGATACTTGAGCCTGCAATAGAAAAAACCTTGTTTCCGATTTCCTCATGAGTTGGTAGTTCATCTGTGGGGACAGAAGATTTTTTTCCAAATGACCGGTGAAGCAAATCCAAAATAATTACACTAATATCGGAAACAAGGCCAATACCCATTGCAAGTCCGCTCAAACTCATGCTGTTAAGCGATCTTCCTGTTATAGAAAGCACACAGATACCAGCCGCGGCGGAAACAGGAATCGAAAGCGCCGCAAGCAGGCTGTGTTTAAGCCGGCGGATAAAAAACAAAAGAACACAAAGTACAGCCAGCACGCCAAGAGCGGCAGAGATTAACAGTCCGTTTATACTGCTTAACAGTGCTGGAGCCGTGTCACTTATAATCTCAATTTGCACATCACGCGAAAAAAGAGAAGCCGCCTCATCGATTGCTTTTTTAATTTCTTTTGACAGCCGCAGAGGGTCGGCGCCGGGTCGGCGAAAAATCTCCAAAGCTGTCGCTTCTTTTCCGTTATGGACAAATATGCTCTCTTTTTTGGCGGCGGCAGAAGAAAGATGTCCGGCATCTTCTACCCTTATCGATCCGTTCGGAACAGGGAGAATAATTTTTGAAAGCTCCGATGTTGAATCCGGCCTGCCGGACGCGGTAATAACAAGCTCCATATTTCCGTCACGGGCATTTCCCGCCGGGATGTCGGCGGTTTCACGCGAAAGAAGCCCGGCAAACTC
>JAIRUC010000013.1 GCA_031254615.1 Treponema sp.
CGAAATAATACTATATTGTATAGAATATAATAATATTATGAAAAATACCATCACAAAAGGATTACTAATCATGACAATCACAATGGCTTTGTCAAACTGCTCAGGTGCAAACGGAAAAACCGTACAAAAAAATGAAATTGATTTATCCCAGCCCGGGAAAAAAACAACCGACGCTAACCCGCTTATAACAAATATGTACTGCGCCGACCCGACTGCTATTGAGTATGAGGGACGCCTGTATGTGTACGGAACGAATGACCATCAGCAGTATTTGTATGATGAAAAAGGAGAAAATAAATACAACCGGATTAAATCACTTGTTATGATTTCTACGGACGATATGGTTAACTGGACATATCACGGAATCATCGATGTAGAAAAACTTGCCCCGTGGATTTCAGCGTCATGGGCGCCTTCGATTGTCTCCCGCGTCGAAAGTGACGGGAAGACGCACTTCTATCTGTACTATTCAAACAGCGGCTGGGGCGTGGGAGTTATAACAGCGACTTCGCCGACAGGGCCGTGGACATCTCCGCTTAAACAATCATTGATTGACGGGAACCATCCGGCGGTAAACCGCAAATGGACGCCCTTTGATCCCGGTGTTGTCATTGACGATGACGGCGTAGGCTGGCTGGCTTTTGGCGCCGGCGAGCCTGGCACAAAATATATGCCCGGCGGATCGCATATCGTTAAGCTGGGGCCGGACATGATTTCTCTTGCAAGCGAAGTAACAAAAATACCCGCGCCATATCATTTTGAGGCAAATGAGTTGAATTTTATAAACGGCACATATGTCTACACCTACAATACAAGCTGGGAGAAACGAGACGATTGGGCAAGCGGCGGCATTGGCGGTCCGGCTCCTACATCATGCTGTATGTCTTACATGACAACCAAAACGCCTTTAGACCCCGCAAGCTGGGTGTATCGCGGCAATTATTTTAAGAACCCCGGAAATAACGGATTGGAATACAGCAACAATCACACGCATCTTCATAAATATAACGGTCAGTATTATCTGTTTTTCCATACCCTTGTACTCCAAAAAAAATATGGAGTCAGCGGAGGTTTCCGCAGTATTTTTGTAAGTAAAGCAGACGTGAATGAAACTACGCTAAAAATCAGCGAAGTTATCCCGACAATAAAAGGCCCGGAGCAAATCAGGACTTTTGATCCGGCAAAAGTTAATTTATTCGCAACGCTTGCCGTATCCGCGGGTTTGGAATTTGAACCTTATGATACAAATGGCAATATGTTTGTCACAAGCCAAGCAGACGGAAGCTGGAGCCTTGTCAGAGGCGTTGAATTCAACAGCGGCGAGAAAACACTCAAAGCCAAAGCAAAAGGAAACGGAGTTATCGAAGTCAAAATTGGCGGCAAAGATTCCTCGGCCGTTGGCCATGCTGTTAGCCGTATAAAAATTTCCGGTTCAGACTGGGTAGAAAAAACCGTCAGCCTGCCTGCATCCCTCAGCGGAAAGAACGATCTGTTCTTTGTATTTGATAACGGCTTAAGCGCGTATACTTGGACAGTGGTTAGTGATTAGTGGTTAGTATTTAGAGTGTTGTTTGATATCTCAGCGCATTAGCAGCAAGCCGCGCCCGCAAACACCCCCTCGCTACATACTATATACTATCCACTACATACTAATTATGTACTTTTAGTTAAAAATCTTCTATAATATAAGTATATAACTTAAAGGAAATTGATTAAGCATGAGTAAGAAAAAAAAGTACGAAGAAAGACGAAGCGGCTTAACGGTAAAGTTCTCTATCGGAGCCAAGCTGATAATCATTATCTCACTTATTATACTGATCTCTCTTGGGTCGATTACAGCGCTGGTGTCATGGCTGGTCAGAGAAGACCTGAAGGTATCAGCCGAAGATAACAACTTCGAGGTAAACCGCCGCGCGGCAGTGGAAACCGAGCAGACCCTGCAAACCATGCGGGCGTTTTCGGTGATGTTCATGCGTAACATCGCTTCATTGGGAGGACAAAACAGCCAGATACAAAAAGAAGCGGACTTTTTTTTCACGCAGAATCCCCAAATCGCCGCGCTAATCTATACGACGACAGGGCAGCCGCGTGAGCGTGTTATGGTAAACGAGCAGTATTTCACCTCACGCGGAATCAGCGCGGGTCTTGCGGACGCTTACCGCATGGCAAACCAAAGAACGATGCAAAAAGCAGAGGCTGGGCAGACAGTGATCCTCAATGCTTCAATCCACTTTAACACTCCTTTGACGGCGCTCTTTTTCCCGGTGGAATCAGGCGGCGGGTGCGTCATTTTTTCGCCGGAAAGCCTGAATGAAAGTTTTGGCTTCGGAACCAATCCTTCCTTCCTTATAAACGCAGACGGCGGCGTTATAGCGGATGCCGATCCCGACAGGGTGAAGGCCGCGGGTAATCTGGCCGAACAGGAGTATATCCGCAGTATAATCGACAGTACCGACCGCAACAAACAGATGTTGATAGAAATTGAACCACAGCCGGGATCGCAAAACGCCGCAAATGAACATTTGTTAGCTTTCCTTCCCGCCACAGGGCAGGCGTTGGCAAGAAACGCCTACACTGTTGTTACCCGCTATACAAAGCAGGCGCTTGACGGTATTTCAGATCTTTTGAGCATCGAAAAAAAACAAAACGTTCAAACACAAGACTCCGTTAAAAAAGTACGCCATTATCTTGCCTATACAAAACTAAACACGGCCGGATGTATCGTAATCACCAGTATCGAGTACGACAAGGTTTTTGAAGGAATCGACGCCACAACACGGCGCAACCTGTACCTGACAGCCGCGATTTTATTCATCTCGATAATGTTTATCTGGTTTTTCGCAAAAAGCATATCCGTGCCCCTTAAAACGCTCGCGTCCGCGGCGCGCGCAATACAGGGCGGTATGTTTGATGTTGAGCTGACGCCAAAGAACCGCGATGAAATCGGAGTGTTAACGGCAGGTTTTAAACAGATGTGTAATGCGCTTGGTATCTTCGGCAGATTTACAAACAAAGATATTGCGGTACGCGCCATGCGCGGCGAGATAAGACCCGGAGGTCTGCCGAAACACGCGACGATCTTTTTCTCTGACATACGTGAGTTTACACAAAAATCTGAAAACTTTACCCGCTCTTTCGGGGACGAGGCGTCTGACCGCATAGTCCACTGGCTCAACGAATATTTATCCGGCATGGTCGAATGTGTCGAAAAAACCGGCGGCGTTGTGGACAAATTTATCGGGGACGCGGTAATGGCGCATTGGGGTACGGCCACCACGGCAGGCAGTCCGGAGGAAGACGCTTTCAACTGCATCAAGGCGGCCCTGTTGATGAGGCTTGCTCTGCAAAGAATGAATCAAAACCGGAAAGATGAAAATTTGGGAAACCCGCCAATCCGTATCGGCTGCGGTATTAATACAGGAATTGTTACCGCAGGGCAAATTGGCTCCGATCTTCGTATGGAATATACGGTCATAGGCGATCCGGTAAATCTTGCCTCCCGTACCGAAGCGCTTAACAAACCTTTGGGTACGGATATCCTTATTACCGAAAACACATGGAATTTGGTAAAGCACTGTTTTATCACCGAAGAAATGCCGCCTGTGACTGTAAAGGGAAAGAAAAAGCCGGTACGTATGTTTGCCGTAATAAATTTTGCCTCTGCCTCTGCAGGTCCCAAGACTTTGGCGGAAGTACGAAAACGTTTGGGGATTGCGCCGCCTGATATTTCAAAGGTGGATGTCAATGCAGATGAGCATAAATACCAAATTGGTGAAAAATAACGAGTAACAACAATGAAGGAAAATAAAAAATCAGACAGCAAAAATTTCCGTTTTATTGATGTTCTGGTTATTTTGCTCTGTCTTTCAGGGGCTTCTTACAGTATTAATCTGTTCAGGCATGACCTGTTTCAGACCCTTAACGGGCAGAACAAAACCCCTATCGGGACTGTTACTATAAAAAGAAACACCGTTCAACGCCGCATGAGCGACCGCGTAATCTGGGACAGGCTGATTAAAGAATCGCCTGTATATATGGATGATACGATCCGCGTAGCGGAAAATTCCGAAGCGGACATTCATATAGGCGGCAATGATCTTGCCTTGAATGAGAACACATTGGTTCGCATACGTCGCAGCCCGGAAACCGGCGAATTTCAGATTGAGCTTACAACCGGAAACATGGGGCTTGTAACCGGCGCACAAGGCGAGAAAGTTATTTTAAACATTATGGGCAAGCAGGTGGAAGCGGCTCCCGGAACCGCGCTAAAAGCTGCCTCCGGAAACAACGGCATGGAACTGCAAATCAGCGAAGGTACGGCCGCGATCAAGGAAGAGGGACAAAGCCGCGAATTGAGCGCGGGCACAATGATAGCACTGGACACCGCCGGCAGCGTCCGGCTGGAGCCGGCAGTGGTCGTCATTCAACCCCGCCCCAATGCCCGTTACCGGAAAAACAGGAATGAGCCTCTCAATGTCGATTTTTTATGGAACAGAATCAACCTTCAGCCGAATGATACACTTCGTCTTGAAATAGCCGAAGATCAGTCTTTTAGCCGATCTGTCCGCACTATTAACAATCTTAACAGCACAGCGCGGGCGGCTTTAGAAGCGGGCATTTGGAACTGGCGGCTGTCATCCGGCAGCGAGGTTCTGGGGTCGGGACGTATCACCGTAACGGACGCACAGCCGCAGTTGTTAAGCCCTGCAAGAAACCAGCAGTTCTTTTATGAAAGTGAACCGCCCAGGCTGTATTTTCAATGGTCGGCGGTGGAAGATGTTTCGCATTACATTTTAGAAGTGGACGTTACATCCGAATTCAGAAACCCCATTATAAAAAAACAGTCGGCGGTTACTTCCTTTTCCGATTCAAGCCTTGGACCGGGAATCTGGTACTGGCGGGTACTGCCTGTTTTTAATCAAGCCGACGAGGGCGCGCTCTTTGTTTCGCGTAACGCTGCTTTTCACATAGTAAAAGGTAAAGAGCCGCAAACGCTGTCTTTCGCGCCGCCGGTGGAAGAGATGCCCGCTCCCCTACCCGCGCCTGTTCCTCCTGCGCCGCCGGGCCGCGTAACTTTGGAATCTCCGTCTGCGGGGGTGGCGCTGCCGGGACTTACAGCTCTGCGTCAGCAAACAATTTTCCGCTGGAGCAGCACGGAAGCGGTAGCCAACGCAAGGTTTGTCCTTTCCCGTAACGCCAATCCCCTAAGCGGACGGCCTGCGGTAGAAATACTCGATCCCAACCGGACAATTCGCCTTGACCGGCTGGAAGAAGGCGTCTGGTACTGGACTATCGAAGCGAAAACTCCCGACGGTGCTGATATTACCGCACGAGCGCCAAGGCAGCTGCGGGTGCTGCCTATTCCCCTTCTGCCTTCGCCGGGAAACCGCCTGCCCGCAGAAGGACAGCGTATCGGTATTGAAGAACTAAAGGAAGTGAACATTAATTTTAGCTGGTCGGCGGTAGAGGGAGCCAATGCGTATATTTTTACTCTTTACGAGGACACAGGCAGCGGGCGGCGGCAGATTACTCAAGTGGGACCGGAGAACCGTACCTCATGCGTGGCGGATATCAAAACGCTTGGCCGGGGAGATTTTGTCTGGCAGGTAGAAGCGGTAAGCACCGGCCTTAACAACGTTATTGAACAGAGAGGCTTGCCTGGAGAAAATTCTTTTGTCATAGATATTCCCCGTCCGGGCCCAGTACGGATAATAGAAGAATTGATAACAGAAGAATCGATAGATGAATCGCCGGAGCCTTACTATGAATAAAAAATGTTTCTGTCTTTTTAAGCTGGTTTTTTTTACCGCGCTGTTTTTTATGGGTCTTTCCCTTTCGGCGCAAAGCGGACGCCTCGTAATTGAACAGCGTTATGTGCAGCAACTTGTCTGGAGCGGGGACGATTATACCCTTAAATACGAGGTAGTGATTGAATTGGATGAAGGAGCCGGATACCGCGAGTTTACGCGGGAATTCACCGTTTTGCCCAAGTTTCAAATTTACCTGCTTCCTGGAAATTACCGTTACCGTGTGATCCCCTTTGATTTTTTGGAACAACCGGGCGAAGCGTCGAACTGGATAAATCTCAATGTTCATCCCGCTCCAATCGTTCCGGTTGAAGTACGAACAGACGAGGAAAAAAATTTTGTTTTGACTCCTTATGAGGATACTCAGTTGGTACCCGGAGTTAGTGAAATCATTATCAAAAATCCCGATGAGCTGGAATCAAAAGAAGGAGTACTCACTTTTGAAAATCAGTCCGAGCAAAGGAAGATTACTACTTATCTGAGCGCGGCATGGGCTCCGTTAGTTCCCCTCTACGGTGGAATATATGAAATATTCGGAAATGAGTTTTCTTTTACAGGCGCGACGCTCCGCTTTGGTCTGCTCTTCACTCAACCGGAACTGTTCTATCCCGGTCTGGAGCTGTCAACATCATGGTATGCCCTGAGTAAGGCGCAGGATAGCGACACGATTGATTTACAGGCAGGAGTAATAGGCATCAATTTTATTGCGCAAAAATGGCTGTCAAACCAAAAGATAGCTTTCGCGCTCAGGGCAGGCGGAGGACTTACTTTTCAACTCGGCGATTTAATCAGCGGGCAGGATTTGTACTTAATGGACAGGTTGGTTCCTCAATTAAATCTGGAGCCGTCTTTCCTCTGGCTGGTTTTTAAACAGCTTTATTTAGAAGCCGGCCTTGGCTTTACTCTTTTTATGAACAAAGACAACTCTTCCGGCTGCCTGCGCCCCTGGCTCGGACTCGGCTGGCTCTTTTAAAATGCGGCAACGGTTGTTTGTCTAGCGAATTAATATTATAATAATTTCAATGGAAAAGGTAATTTTGAAGGCCCAGGATATTGAAGGGTATCTTACACCGGCCGACAAAGAAAATTTATCGTCTATTACCGCGCTTTACAAAGAGGCGCTTGCTATTTTCCCTCAGTTTGATTCCGGCGAACGAAACGGCGAAGATAAACTTATTGAAGTTTTCAACAAAATGGGAAATATGATGCAGCACATATGCCAAAAAACGCCTCAGTTACACGTTTATTCTTTTATTTCCGGGCAGGAAAACCGTCCCGAAGCGTCCCGTATCATCGCAAAGGTCAGGGATGTGCAGACGGAAAACCATGAATTTGTTTACTACATTCAACGCGCCTACGAGCTGCTTTTCAAACTTGCGTGGGGAGGGGCACAGGGCTCAAACAAAAATTATCTTATCGTAAAAACTCCGGTAACAAAACCTGTGCAGAATTATGCTGTTCACAAAATTATTAATATTGATGAAAAAATCGAAAATACCGTTATGTGCGTTATGCTGCGAGGCGCGCTTTTACCTTCCATGATAATCAGCAAGGAAATTGAAGGCTATTCGTCTCACGATTATATTACGCCGTTTGCCCTGTTCAGCATCAAGCGCAATGAATCCAAAAAAGAAAATGACATGGAGTACATTTTGGACATCGACAGGTCTTTTTTTTCGGCACACTCTCTTGACGGCAAGGATTTGGTCTTTGCAGACCCTATGAACGCGACGGGAGGAAGCCTTATAACTATTGTAAAACACCTTTTAAGTTTTGGCATAAAACCCCGCTCTATAAATTTTTTCAACGTGATTTGTACCCTTAAAGGCGCGCTTAATGTTGTGCGCGCTTTGGATAACTGCAATATCTACACGCTTTGGATGGATCCGGCTTTGAACGAAGACGCCTACATTATGCCGGGTTTAGGGGACGCCGGGGATCGTCTAATCGGGAAGGACAGCAAAGACTATAAACGAAATATTATTGAGCTTATCGCAAATTACGGTAACGGTATCGCAATGTTATACCGTACGCAGTTACGCGAAATTGAAAAAACAATTCTGGCTGGGAAAAAATGAAAAAATTAACATGGCTTGTATCCGCTGTCTTCTTAATCCTTCTTGTTTCTCTGCTTTGCGGATGTGCGGGATTGGCGGCTTCGGCTCAGGAATATTATTCTATCGGTATGGCGTATTACGGACTTGGGAAATATGATGAAGCGGAAAAATGGCTTAACCGCGCAAAACAGGCCGACAGGACAATGACCGCATCCCAGTACAACCTTGGACGAATCGCGTTTGAAACGGAAAAATACAAAGATGCGGCAAAACAATTTGAGGGCATCCTAAAAAAAGACCCGGATAACGTACTTGCCCTAAGGGCTGCCGCCTTTACAAGAATAAAAATGAACGACATTGAAAAAGCCGAAAAACATTACAACAAATTATTATCGATTGTTCCGGAAAGCGCCGATGACGGTTACAATCACGCCCTTGTGTTATTTGCAATGGAACGTTATGACAAAGCCGAAGAAGTGCTGGAAAAATATCCCTATTCACTGCAGGACAACAATGATATGGTACTCCTTTACGCCCGCACTCAAAAAGCGCTGGACAAAGTTGAGGCAATTGACAATTACGCCAAATGGCTTAGCTCCAATACTTCCGACAAAAAGGTTCGCTACGAATACGCGCAGCTTTTGGAACAGCATGATTTGTACGCGCGGGCGCTGGAAGAATACCGCACAATTTTATCTGATTCCGCATCAGCTTCTTCGTCCGGCGCCGCAGACGAAGATTTAAAAAAATCCGACGTTCGTTTTTCACTTGCGCGTCTTTTGTTGATAGCCGATGACGAAAGCGGCGAAGGGATTACGGAGATGGAAACCGCTGTCAGTGAGGGTTATGACAATATTGAAGCTGTCGAAGAATTACAGAAAAATACGAAAGTAAGCAGCACAAACAGGGATAAGTTAAGAACTATTGTCAACAATATGCAACGCACCTTTGAGGCAAAAGAGGCAGAAGCCGCCGCGGCAAAAGAAGCCGAAAAAACTGAGGAAGATTTGCAGCCGGACGACTTATCAGAAACTGACCCTGAGGCTGATTCCGAGTAAGCCGTCTATGGTAAGGGTTTCCGTCTCCTCTTCTTTCTGGTACTTCGCAAAGCAGACACTTTATGTATATAATAAAATATATTTCCATGGTAGTTTCAATGATACAGATAATTTTTGAAATCCCTGATATTGACAACATCAAGGAAAAGCGCCGTGTAATAAAATCCGTTACGGAAAAGATGCGCCGAAAGTTTAGAATGAGCGCGGCGGAGATTGACCTTCAGGACTCCCTTACATTTGCGCAAATCGGCGGCGCGCTGGTTTCTAATTCCCGTACCCACGGCGAAACAGTCCTTCGCAAGGCGTTTGACATGATAGAAAAAGAAACTCCTGTCCGTATTCAGGACATGAGCATACATTCGGAGGAATTTTGATGAAAAAAATATTGCTTGCCATACCTGTAATTCTGTTGGCATTTAGTTCATGTTTAGGTCTGTCCGCGGATTTTCAAATGCGCAAAAACGGTTCGGGTAAGCTGACAACGGAGTACCGCTTCCCGCGCACGGCAGAAAACATCGGCAGGCTGGACGGCAATGAAAGGTGGCAGATAATTCCCGTAGGACGCGCCGATTGGGAGCGCACTGCCGCCCGCATAGACGGCATAAAACTTTCTTCGTTTTCTTCCCGTAACGATTCAAAAGACGTTGTTAATAAAGTAACTATTGAGTTTTCAAACACCGACGCTCTTCTAAAATTTTTAAATCCATCCCCCGGCGGAAAGCGCGCGTCCCTAAACCGCGGCAGCGGTTCAAGCAGTCTTAATATTATTTTTACAGAGCCCGCTGCTTCCGAAATAAACGCAGACCTTCTTGCTCTGATGCAGCAGGTATCTTACGGCTACAAGTTGAAACTCACCTTTAGCGCGGAAAAAAATTCTTCCCTATCTTTTACCGACGGCTCAGGAAAGCTAATCCCCCCGCCGGAAAACGCAGAAGTTGTTCTGCAAGGGAAGAAAGTATCGTTCTCCATAGACACAGCGGAACTTATAAGTTTTACAGACGGCCTTGGAATTGAAATTAGTTGGTAGAGAGCAGTTAAGTTTGCTATCTGAGCTTGTTGTCAACCAGTTTTATTTTCAAACAGCAATACTATTAACTGTTCACTGTTAACTGTTCCCTACTTTCCGCACATTTCGTAGATAATCTGCAAGGTGCGTTTTACGCATTTGTCCCATGAAAAGGATTTTGCCCTTTCAAGGCCAAGATTGCGGCACTCGTTATAAATCGCGCGGTCGGTGCTGATAGTTATCATCCTGTCAGCCATGTCCTCGACATCTAACGGGTCAAAGTAAAGCGCCGCGTGGTCGGCATTTTCGGGAAGGGAGCCGGCTCTGGCGCAGAGGACAGGCACTCCACAAGCCATCGCTTCCAGCGCGCCCATGCCGAAGCCTTCGTACATTGAAGGGATAACGACAAAATCCGAACCTGCGTAAAGTTCCGGCAGACTCTTTATAGGGAAGTGTCCGGTAAAAAATATGTCTGCGCGCCAGGCGGAAGCGGCGGCGGCTTCTCTAACCTTTTCGGCATCGTTACTGTCGGCGCCTGCAAGCACAAGGCGGTGAGGAAATTTTGTTTTCTCTTTAAAAATTCCAAAAGCTTCTATAAGACGGATATGGTTTTTAATCGGATGATCAATTCGTGACGTGCACAGGACATAAGGACGGCGGAAACTGAAAGGCTGAATTAACAATACGCTTTCTTCGTTTCTGCCGCGGGGATAAAAAGCCGAATGGTCTATTCCGTTCGGCACTACTTCTATCATATTTTCTTTTACATCCGCCCTTTCTATAAGTTCCTGTTTTACCCATTCGCTTACCGCAATTATTCTGTCCAGCCGCCGCAAAGAATTGGGCATTATTACGCGCAAAAGAGCGCCAAGATGCACTCTGGTTTTTCTTGTGCCCCAATAAGCCGCCATATCATGAACCACGCCAATCGACGGGCACGGGGACTTATAGGGCGGACGCCTGTGGGCGGCCGGGAAAAAACACGCATTGTATTGGCGCTGTTTGGCAAATTTGGGGTATTTATAAAGATGCCACAATGAGTTTGCGGTTCTTCCATTTACTGAACACTTGGGGATAAATTCAAAATTTGGGGCTACTTCGCTGTAAGCGTATCTGTCATATTCCCAGCCAAAAAGCTCAAAAAGCGCTTCTGAAGGGGGTATATGTTTTAAAAACTGGGTTAAATACATACCCACTCCTGACATACCGCCGTCGCAGGCAAATGTATCCAGCCCTATTTTCATCAATTCCTCCGCCTCAAGAAATCATGGCGACACATTGTGCCAAGCCGTCGTTATTATAGCATGATTTTTAATAATTGAAAGGCGGGTGGGGCTTTCGGGGATTCTTGCTGTGGGGGCAAATGTCATAGGTAGAGGCTTGTACAGATGTTTTGAAATTAATTAAAAATTTATTGACTTTTTTACAAACCCATCTACTATTGAATTATGCTCCTAGTTGGGAAAATATCGCTGTTAGTTTTCATTATATATGTATCAATCTTTTTTAGGAGTTTTACTATGCAAACTAATTTTCAGAATTCTTTTTGGGCGGAAAAAACTTTCTCTGAATTGAAAGAAGCCTACCAGATCGCGATCCTTGCCAAAGAAACGTTCTTCCCGGATGAATATCTGACGCACTATTTTGCGTATTGTAGTTAGGTGAAAACTGCAATATCATACCTCGACGCCGTAAGATCATCAACTTCCGCCATTTGTAAATCAAGCGCCTCTTTACGGTATTCCTTCTCCCGCTTCTCTTTAAGTTTTTCAAGCGTTTTAAGTTCTTTGGACGCTTCAAGATAAAGCGCGCGTTTTTCTTCGACGATGATTTCAGCTTGGGCAGCCTTCTCCGTCAGCCGCATGGCTTCCTGATCAAGCCTTAGAATGTAATTGTCCCATGCGCCAATATCATCTGTGGCAATAAATCTTTGTTGAGCTGCGCTCTGGCGTTTAACAGCAGTTTTTTTAATTTCGCTTTCTATCAGGTTAAGGTTACTGATAGCCTGTCCAAGTTCGATTTTACATTCTTCTTCCCTGAACTTCCTTAACTGCAGGACTTTTTGAAGGCTAAAATTAAACTTTTTCATCAGTTAATTCCCAAACTGCCCATGCCCGGTATCGAAGAGAACAGGGCGGCAACGCTGTTAAGGGCTTTGGTGGTATCCTGCGCGGAACTTGTGTCTGTGCTCTGTTGTTTTTCTTTTCCGGCTTGTACAGGGCGGCTGGCGGCAAAAAGTTTTGCGTTTTTATCATCCATCTCTTCCAAAGGTATTTGAACGCCGGTTATATCTGACATCGCGATAAGGGTTTCTTCAAGCGAAGAAGGTTCGTCAATTCCCTGCACAAGGAATTCCTCTATTGGGTTGTGTTTAACAATAGCTTCGTCAATTGCCGGATTAGAGCCGTTGCGATACGCGCCGACATTGATAAGGTCTTCCGCTTCGTCATAAACCGCCATGGTTTTACGGATTGCGCCTGCCGCCTTGTTGGTCGCCGGTCCGGATACCGATGGCGCAAGTCGGGAAACGCTCTGCAATACGTCAATCGCGGGATAATGATAGCCCTGGGCAAGCCGGCGCGAAAGAACAATGTGGCCGTCTAAAATACCGCGGACAGTGTCGGCAACAGGCTCGTCCATGTCGTCTCCGTCAACAAGGATTGTGTAAAAGCCGGTGATACTGCCCTTTTCGGAAGTGCCGGAGCGTTCAAGAAGTTTCGGCATGGAGTCGAACATGCTTGGAGGGTAACCCCTTGTCGCGGGAGGCTCGCCGGAGGCCAGCCCTATTTCCCTCATGGCGCGGGCATAGCGCGTAACAGAATCAAACAACAGCATTACATCCAGTCCCTGATCGCGGAAAAATTCCGCCACAGCCGTCGCGACATAAGCGCCGCGAAGACGCGCAAGGGGCGGTGAATTGGAAGGAGTTACAACCAAAACACTGCGTGCAAGCCCTTCCGGACCAAGATCGTTCTCGATAAAATCGTTTACTTCCCGCCCGCGCTCCCCTATCAGGGCGACAACGTTGACATCGGCGGTTGTGTTACGCGCAATCATGCCCAGAAGCGTGGACTTTCCGACGCCTGAGCCCGCGAAAATGCCAAGGCGCTGTCCCTTGCCTACGGCAAGAAGGCCGTCAATCGCCCGCACTCCTGTGGTGATTCGATCCGTAACCCGCCTTCTTGTTAAAGGATCGGGCGGGCTTGCAAGAGCCGGGTACATGCCAACGGCGTCAATATCGCCCTTGTTGTCAATTGGGTTTCCCAGAGCGTCCAGCACCCTGCCTAAAAGTTTTTTAGAGACCGGCACCTCAAGGCGGCTGCCAAGGGCGATAACCCTGTCGCCGACTTCCAGGCCGTCTGTCTCTTCAAATGCCATAAGCTGGACTATTTCGTCTTTAAGACCGACAACTTCGGCTTTTATCTGTCCTTTGCCGCGCGGGGCGATAATTCTGCAAATCTCCCCGATAATGGCCTGGGGCCCGTGGCTTTCGATTAACAAACCTTGAACTTTAATTATTCTGCCGACACATTTTATTGGATCGGTACGCTGCGCGGATTCTAGATATTTTTCAAAAATTGCGGTTTCCACAGCCCCCTCCCATTTTAAGGCTGACGTTCGGCAATTTCTAAAAACCGGTTGTTTTTAGAAATTACCTTGCGTTTTCTCGCCCTACGGGCTGCGAAAACGCTTTTTTATCGGAAAATCACTAAAAACTGAAGTTTTTAGTGATTTCCAAAAGAACGTTAAAACTATGTTATCTGAAGTTTCTTATCCGTATCTCTTCTTCCCTTAGTCCCCATTGTTGCAAGGGCTGCAAGAGCGGCGGAAGCTGTAAGAGCAGCCCTTGCGGCAGGAGTCATTGGTTCATCTTCCTTAGTATCTTCTTCCTTATTACTTTCTTCATTATTTTTATTAATAGTATTAAGCAGGCTTGTAGATGCTGCCAATTCAGTTTCAAGATTTGGAGTACGGTTAATTGACTTTGCCAGGGCGTTTTTAACAGAATCATTCCTATCTGAAGATTTTATCGGAGATATTTCGAGGATTTTGCTTTCCAATTCCGCAAGCTGGCTGGAGATGCGCGCGTCAATTTCACCAAAGTCCGTCTCTATTATACATCCGCCGGGATCTACAGTGGTGTCTTCCAGTATTTGAACCGAATCGCCTTCGACAAGTTTTATGAAATCCTGCTTATGTTCGGTTGCAAGCTGTAAATCATCCATATTGACTCTGATTAGACAAGTGCCCTTTGATTTTACCTTTCGCAAAGCCTGTGTTACGTTAGAAATAATTACGCCTTTTTGATTTTCCGAAAGAACCTTAATAACTTTACGCGAAATAAGTAAAACAAGATCGATTATTTCCTGCTCTGATTCGGCAAGAATTTCTCCCCGCTTGTCCTGCGCGCGTTCAAGCATTGTCTGTGTTCTGGAAATGAGCCTTTCTACTTCCGCCTTGCCTTCGGCGAAACCTGCTTTTTTGCCCTCTTCCATGCCTTTGTCCTGCGCAGCTTTAATTTCGCCGTCGAGCGTCTTCCTTACATCTTTCTCCATCTCGGCGGATTTTTTCTTCGCCTCTTCGATGATTTTTTGCGCTTCTTCTTCCGCCCGCTGTTTTATCGCTTGACCTTCGTCAGTTTTACTTTGAATTTCCGTCTGCGCCGTATTTAGTGCGTCATGAATTATCTGTTCCGCCTGCGCTCTCGCGTCGGAGATCATCCTTTCTTTTTCTTCTTCCCAATGAGCCTTAAACATTTCGGCTTCACGGCGAAGATCGTCCGCTGTAGGGCCTTTGTATTCTTCGACATCGTCAAGAGCTTCGACTTCTTCCTCTTGCGGCGCTAAATGAGAAAGATCCGGAAATGACGTGGGAGGATTTATTATTAATCTCTCCGGCAGCGCTACAAGTTCCTGCGGCCTGAATACAGCCTTCGCCATAAATTACCCTCTTTGTAAAAAATCATTTCCGCAGGTTTAAACCTGCGGAAATTTTTAAACACATAATACCTTTGCGTTACACGACAAGTTCGTCTTCGCCGGCGCGTGCGACCACGATCTCTCCGGTATCTTCCAAATGGCGGATAATGGATACAATCTTCTGCTGGGCTTCTTCTACGTCTTTCAGACGTACAGGGCCCATGTACTCCATATCTTCCTTGAGCATACTTGCCGCGCGTTTGGACATATTCTTGAAAATCTTGTCCTGAACTTCCGAGTCTACGGATTTCAGCGCTTTTGCAAGTTCTTGTGAGTCCACCTCGCGCATAACCTTCTGAATGGCGCGGTCGTCGAGCATAACAATGTCTTCGAACACGAACATTCTTTTCTTGATCTCTTCGGCAAGTTCCGGGTCTTCGTCTTCAAGAGCTTCAATAATCTGTTTTTCAGAGGCGCGGTCTACAAGGTTAAGAATCTCAACAATGCTTTCTACGCCGCCGGCTGCCGTGTAGTCTTCGCTGGACAGCGAGGACAGTTTCTTTTCAAGGACGCGCTCAACTTCGCGCAATACTTCGGGACTTGTTCTGTCCATTGTCGCGATACGCCGTGCGACATCGCTTTGCACCTCATGCGGCAGATTTTGCAGAATAATCGAAGCCTTGTTCGGCTCCAGGTACGCAAGAATCAGCGCGATTGTCTGCGGATGTTCCTGCTGAATAAAGTTCAGTAGATGAGCAGGGTCTGTGCGGCGGATAAAATCAAAAGGCCGCACTTGAAGGCTCGATGTCAGACGGTTGATAATGTCAATCGCCTTCTGGCTTCCCAAAGATTTTTCCAGCAGCTCTCTGGCGTAGTCGATGCCGCCCGTTGAGATAAACTGGTTCGCCATCATCAGTTCCTGGAATTCCGACAGGATGGCGTCCTTCTGCTCAGCGTCAATTGTCTCAAGACGGGCTATTTCAAAAGTCAGAGTCTCGATTTCATCCTCACGCAGATATTTGAATATCTCCGCGGAAATTTCTGATCCAATCGTTACAAGAAAGATAGCCGCTTTTTGACGTCCGGTATATTCTTTTACCCCTTTCTTTTTGCTGGAGCTTGTGCTCGAGCCGGGTGTTAAAGTTGCTTTTGCCATTTCTTATTCCTCCAATAGCCATGTTCTGATAAGCTGAGCCGCATCGTCCGGATGTTCCTTCGCCATGTTGATGACGCTTTCCATAAGTTCCATCCTGTTGCGCTCTTCCAGTGAAATGGATACTTCCATTCCTTCCGCTTCCGCTTCGGCCATTGCGCTCTCTCGCAGCATCTGTTCGCGTCTTGCCCGCTCTTCTTCCGCAAGCCTTCTGCGCCTCTCCATCTCGCGGGAGATCATCCTGAATAATATAAATCCAAATAACAGTAATGTCAAACCTGAAAGGAAAACAACAATTGTAGTCTGTATCTGTTTCTTCCTGAAATACGCGGCATCTTCGATCCTGAATTCTTCTCTCCGGTCAAATTGTTCGTTTATCACAGTGACAGAATCCCCCCTCGCGGAATTATATCCGATAGCGTCGCGGATTAACGCTTCGACCCTGCGCAGGTTTTCCGCCGGAATTGGGGTGTACTCGCGTTCCAGAGTTTTGTCCGGCAGTACTATCGGGTTTCCATTTTCATCGTATTTCATCTTCCATGTTCCGTCGATATTGACAGAAACAGTTACACGATCTATTTTCGGACTTTTTTCTCCCTGAGTATTGAGCTCGCCTATTTCATAATTTTTTGTTCCTGTATTTTGGTTCATCTCACCGTAAAGGTTGCTCATGTCCTTAAAAGCCGGAGGAGTCTGTCCCTCAACTCCGGAAGGTCCTTCCGGATTGTATCCCGTTCCTCTCCATTTAGTGTCAGATGAAGATTCCGACCGGGGAACTGTCATGGTTCTTTCCGAATCGTCATACGGAAGGCCGGGAGTACGCTCCTTAATCATAGTGGGAAGATAATCTGTTCTGGTATAGGCTTCCTGATTAAAGCCAATATCAAATTTTATGTTAAGGTCCCTAACACGATCTGCGGAAAAAGTACCTTGAAGCGCGGTAAGTATAAGAGTCCTGTACCTTTTTTCCATATCCAGATTGAATTTTTGCTGGCGCTCGGTAAGGCTTTGTTTGTCAAAATCCTTCATTCCCTCAAAGTCGTTAAGCACAAGACCGTAATTATCGGTTATTGTGATATTTTCGTCCTTTAAGCCTTCTATCGATAATTTCAGAAGTTTTTGTATACCCTCAATTTTTTTTCTGTTTTGGGTAATATCGCTTCCGGGCGTGGGAATAATAACTACACTGGCGCTTGTCGGATTTTGATCGGAGCGGAAAACTTCTTCTTTAGGCCACACTATATTTAGACTGACGTTATCCACGCCTTCAACAGCCTTGATATGCTCAATAATCATCTGCCTTTGAGCCCGTTGGAAATTCACGCCGCGCTCAAAGTCGGTTATTGTCCAGCGCTCCTTGTCAAATACCTGCCATGGGTCTACGTTGCCGGGAATAAGGTCTTCCCTGATCAATATAGCCCTCATGCGCCGGGCTGTCGCCGAATCGGCAACCTGCACAACGCCTGTTGGCGTAACGCTGGCGGTTACTCCTTCTTCATTGAGCCTGACAAGGATCCTGTCAAGAGCCGCCTCATCTCTGATTGGCGCGTCTATTACAGACGCCAGAACAGGAGATGCCGAAACCCTGAAAAGCATGACGATTCCCACAATGATGACCGCTACGACAGCGAGGAAAATTCCCCTCTGCCGCATAGACCAGTCAGCCCAGAAACCGGCGGCTTTTGTAAAGATTTTTTTTAGAAACTCATTCATAACCCCTCCCAAGGTACATTATTGCTTATCTAGTATTTATCAAGTCTCTCCAGCCCTGAACAAGGCGGCTTAAAACATTTCGCGTAATGCTTAACGCCATGCTCGCTTCGGCCTGCGCAATCGTAATATCGTGAATATCAACCGAATCAGGATTGATAATCGCCTCTTTTTCAAGCTGGTTTACAGACTGATGCGCGCCGGAAACCTTATCCAGCGCCTGCAGCATTGCGTGTTCAAAAGTGCCGGCTCCTGTTACGTGCTGCGCGTCAATTTTTTTCTCCAAAGCAATTACTTTATTTCCGCTGCCAAAGTACGGGCTGTCAGGCGGCAGCATATGCTTTTGATGAGTACGCGCCATTTGTGTCGCGTAATTTTTTGCACCGCTCTCGCTTATATAAGCTTGGTTACTGAATATCTGCATAATTCCCCTCCCCTACTATGTTACCTTGAACCTATATCCAAAGCTCGTAAGAACATTGCCTTTGAACCTTCTATTATCGCTGAGTTTGCCTCGTAAGACCGTGATGCGGAAATCATATCCACCATTTCCGTAACGATATCCACATTCGGCAGTTCAACATAACCTTCCCGCGGACCGGACTTTATCGCATCGGGATGAGTCGGATCCCAGCGCAGAGGATTCTCCGTTGAATAATCCTTTTGAATTTCCGAGACGCGCACGCCGCGCCCGATTCCGTTGTCCATCGACTCCGGCAGGAATGGCGAGCGCCAGTAGGGGCTGTCTACCCTTGGGCGCATAATAACGCGGCTGCGCCTGAAAGGGCCGCCCTCGTTGGTACGCGTGGTGTTTATATTGGCCATGTTATCTGAAATTACGTCAACTCTTACCCTGTCGGCGCTCAATCCTGTTGCGGCTATGTTAATCGAATTAAAAAGTCCCATTCACTTACCCTCTTAATACCTGATTTATCTGGCTGAATTCAAATGCCGCCGACTGCGCCAAAAGCGTGTATGTCATCTGGTTTTGAGTGGCAAGCATGAATTCCTGCTCCGGATCAACGTTGTTCCCGTTGTTGTTATATGTGCTGGTATAGTCAAGCACCCGGCGGATTTGCACGTCCCTGTAATCCCTTTCTTTCCAGTTGGGGATATGTTTAGGATTAGTCAAATTGAGTTCCAAAGCCGGTTTTTCCTTTTCGGAATCCAGCGCCTTTTTCAACTCGCTTTCAAAATTGACATTTGACCGCTTAAAGTTCGGAACTGTGGCATTGGCCATATTGTTGGCAATTACCTGACGGCGCACGACATTTGCGTCCATGGCGCGGTGCAGTAAATCGACAGTTTTGGCAAAAGTATTCATTAATATCCTCCATTTCTAACATCGGCAAAAGCCAAATGTCCCTTTATAGAATATACCTGCCAAGGTCCTGATCCTTGACGATTTCGGCCAGTTTTTCGTTGACATAATCGACGGTTATGTCAATATTCGCCGGCGCTATATCGGACGCCTCAAAGGACAATTCCTCCAGCAAGGTCTCCATTATGGTATGAAGACGGCGCGCCCCGATATTTTCCAGCTTTGAATTGACATCAGCGGCAAGCGCGGCAAGGTGTTCAATCGCTTCGGGCGCAAAGTTGAGTTTTACCTCTTCCGTGCCAAGCAATTCGGTGTATTGCCTGATAAGGGCGTTTTTGGGCTCGGTAAGGATACGCAAAAAATCGTCCTTGCCGAGAGAGTCCAATTCCACCCGCAGAGGGAAACGCCCCTGCAATTCCGGGATAAGGTCGGAAGGCTTGCTTACGTTGAAAGCTCCGGCCGCGATAAAGAGAATGTGGTCTGTATTGACGGGTCCCCATTTTGTGTTAACCGTAGCGCCTTCGACAATGGGAAGGATGTCGCGCTGGACGCCTTCGCGGGAAACATCGGGGCCGCCTCCCCTGTCGCCCTTTACGGCGATTTTGTCAATCTCGTCAATAAAAATAATGCCTGTCTCTTCTACCCGCTGGCGGGCTTCGTCGCTTACGCGATCGCGGTCAACAAGTTTTTCCGCTTCTTCGGCTTTCAGTATTTCCCGCGCCCTGGCGACCGTAACAACTTTTTTCTTTTTACCGCCGCCAAAGAAACCGGCAAAACCGGAGAGGCTGTTTTCAAGTTCTTCCATGCTGGCACCCATCATTTCTATTGTTGGAAATTGAGGGTTCTGGCTTACCATAAGTTCTACCGGCCTGTCCTCAAGTTTGCCCTCACGAAGCATAACCCTGAATTTTTCCCGCGTGGCCTTAAACTTTTCGTCTTCGGCTTCATTTAACGGTTCTTCTTTTGCCGGATTATTCGCATCTTCGATTTCTTCGGGTTTGTTATTCATAAACGGAATGCCCACCTGAAGAGTTGTCCCGATAATACTGCCGTTTGAATTTTCAGGGTTGATTGAAAAAGAGCCCATCGGCCTTACGACGGGTTTAAGTTTTTTATCTTTTGGTTTTTTGGGATTTGACGGAAGCAATAAATCAAGGAGCGCTTCTTCCGCGCGTTTTTCCGCTTCCTGAGTGACAGATTCCTGCATCTCCTGTTTTACCATCTGAAATCCCGCGGCCATTAAATCGCGGACCATGGATTCGACATCCCTGCCCACATAGCCTACTTCGGTATACTTTGTCGCCTCTACTTTTAAGAAAGGAGAGCCCGCGAGTTTCGCAAGACGGCGCGCGATTTCCGTTTTTCCGACGCCAGTAGGTCCTATCATCAGGATATTCTTGGGCGCGATATCTTCGCGTAACTCAGGCTCCAGTTTGAGCCGCCTTATGCGGTTTCTTAACGCTACAGCAACCGCGCGTTTTGCTTTCTTCTGGCCTACGATGTATTTATCCAGCTCAGAAACGATTTCTTTTGGAGTCAGCTTGTTTACTTTTTCGTCCATTGGTTTATTCTCCGTCATTAATCTAATTCCTCTAATGTTATTTGTGAATTTGTATAAATACAAATGTTACCCGCAATTTTCAAACTTTTCTCCGCAATTTCCGCGGCAGAAAAACTACTGCCGTCCAAAAAAGCGAGAGCCGCGGCATAAGCGTAATTTCCGCCCGACCCGATTGCAAGCGCGTTTTCGGCAGGCTCGATTACATCCCCCGTGCCGGAAATAAGCAAAGTCTTTGAAGCGTCCGCTACCAGCAGCAACGCCTCAAGCCGCCTTAATGTCCTGTCCAGCCGCCAGTCCTTCGCCAGTTCCACCGCCGCTCTTAAAAGATCGCCTGAGTACTCTTTCAGCTTTGCTTCAAAGCGGTCAAAGAGCGTGAAAGCATCGGCAGTTGCGCCGGCAAACCCGCAAAGGACTTTTCCGTCCATCAGGCGGCGCACTTTGCGGGCGTTATTTTTCATAACAGTTTCGCCCATTGTTACCTGACCGTCACCAGCCATGGCGACTTTTCCGTCTTTTCTTACGGCGATTACCGTAGTTGATCGTATTTCCGGTCTATATCGCATTTTTTGCTCCTTTTTTCTTTGTTCCGTGCGGATGCGCTTTCGCGTATACCTTTTTCAGATTTTCCAAATTTACATGCGTATAACGCTGTGTTGTCGAAAGGCTTGAGTGCCCGAGCATCTCCTGAACAATGCGGACATCACAGCCCGAATTTACAAGATGCGTAGCGAAACTGTGCCGCAGCGCGTGAGGGTGAATATTTTTCCCCAGCCCTGACTGTTGCGCGTAACGGGAGATTATCCACCGCACTCCGGGAACGGAAATCGGCTGCCCCTTCCTGCTGATAAACAAAGAGCCTTTTTTCGCTGTTTTTCCCGCCATGGCAAGCCGCGATGCGCGGGCAGGCAGATATTCCGCTATGGCCGCCTTTGCTTCGTCAGAGAAAAACACATATCTTTCTTTGCCGCCCTTTCCGGTTATGCGGGCTTCATCCAGTGTTGGGGAAATATTTTCCGTGGAAAGAGACACTAATTCCGAAATACGCAGGCCTGCCGAATACATGGTTAAAATCAGCGCTTTGTCCCTTTCCGGCCACAGGATTCCGGCAGTTTCAGGCAGAGCGGCAAAAGAAGCCATCTCTTTTTCCCAAAGTACGCTTGGCAGTTTAACGGGCGTTTTAACATTCCGCAACGCGGTGCATGGGTTGTCCGCACGTTTGTTTAAACGTACCTGCCAGCGGTAAAAACCGCGGATTGATGAAAGGCAGCGGTTTACGCTCGTCCCCGCCATGTTTTCCGCGGTCAGGTCGGCGATAAACTTCTGCACTTCGTAAGGGGACGCTTTTTCAGGACTTATTCCGTGATTGGCGCAGTAATTCGCGTAACGGGTCAAATCATTACTGTACGCTTCAAGCGTTCTTTTTGAACAGCCGCGGACAGAGTCAAGATAAGATAAATAACCGTTCATTGCCGTTTCCATTTTTATTCCTCTTCGTCCGCGCTGTGCAGATAATCGCAGTCGGGATTTATGCACAGTTTGTGGGCGCCGTTTTTCTTGTCATACTTTTCAACAAGGAAAAAGCCGCATTTTGGACAATCCTGATTGAGCGGCTTAAAATGACTGATAAAATCGCACTCGGGATAATTTGCACAGCCGTAGAATTCCTTGCTTTTGCCCTTTGTCTTGCGCGCAACTATATCGCCGCCGCATTTCGGGCATTTTGCAAGCGGGATGGATTTGGTGTTACGGCACTCCGGGAAGCCCGAACAGGCAAGGAAAAATCCGTAACGGCCTAGTTTTTTTACCATTGGCTTGCCGCATTTTTCGCAGGTGTGACTTGTCGGTTCGTCAAGAATTCCTTTGAAGGATTCAATGTTTTTGGTTACGTCATCAACTGTCGTTTTAAAGGGACTCCAGAATTCCCTGATCATTTCCGGCCAACTGACTTTGTTGTCTTCCACATCGTCAAGTTTGGCTTCCATTGAGGCCGTAAAATCGGCGTCAACATATAACGGAAAATGTTCAACTAACACATCGCTTATCAGTTTTCCAAGGACGGTAGGCACAAGCTGTTTGTTAGAGCGCGTAACGTAATATCGATCCAGCAAAACAGAAATAATGGAAGCATAGGTTGAAGGCCGTCCGATGCCTTTTTCTTCCAGCGTGCGTACAATAGAAGCGTCCGAATAGCGGGACGGCCCCTGCGTAAAGTGCTGTTCATTTTTGAATTTATCCATTTTTACTTTATCGTTTACTTCAAGCGAAGGACAGGAGCCTGTATTGTCTTCTTTGGAAGACAGAAGTTTTACAACTTTGTAAAAGCCTTTTTCAATCAGCTTTGTCCCGCTGACACGGAAAAGCCCTTCTTCGTTACCCGCAACTACTTTGATATCCATGCTTATAGTCCTGCTCTTCGCATTTGTCATCTGGCTGGAAACAAACCTTTCCCAGATAATTGTGTACAAACGCAGCTGATCCTTTGACAAATATTCTTTTATTGAGTCGGGGGTGTACTCGGTATATGTAGGCCTTATCGCTTCGTGCGCGTCCTGCGCGTTCTTGCCGACAGTATACTCAATCGGCTTTTCGGGCAGTTCTTTCGGATGATTTTTATCCAGCCATGCGCGCACGTCTTCCAGCGCCGTTTGAGAAATACGGACGCTGTCCGTACGCATATAGGTAATCAAACCGACCCTTGATGCGCCAATCGCCACGCCTTCGTAAAGCTGCTGCGCAACCTGCATCGTCTTGCGTGAGGTGAAACCAAGTTTGTTCGCGGCGGTTTGCTGCATCTGCGAAGTGGTAAACGGCGCCTTGGGACGGATTGTCTTGTCGGTCTGGCGCACGTCAGATACCGTAAACTCGTTATCTTTAATTTTTTCGATTATCGCTTTTACTTCGGCTTCGTTTTTCAAAACCGGCTTAGCGTTATTCCACAATACAAGCTGGGCGGTATAAGATGTTTTTCCGATTTTAAATTCCGCTTCCAGCGTCCAGTATTCATCGGGGATAAAACTTTCAACTTCTTTTTCGCGTTCGCAGATTAGCCTGAGCGCTACAGACTGAACGCGTCCTGCGGAAAGGCCGTTCTTTACTTTTTTCCAAAGCAATGGCGAAAGATTATAACCTACAAGCCTGTCCAATACCCGGCGCGCTTTTTGCGCGGCAACTTTGGATTCGTCAATTGTCCGCGGATTAAGGACAGCCTCTTGTACAGCCTGCGGCGTTATTTCATTAAAACTTATACGCTCTATAGGAACATCATCCTTTTTTGCGGTAATGGCTTTTCGCAGGTGCCACGCAATGGCCTCTCCTTCGCGGTCATTATCACACGCAAGCAGGATTCTGCCGGATTTTTTTGCGTCTGACTGCAATTCTTTAAGAATTTTAGCCCTGCCGCGCACGGTAATATATTCAGGCTCAAAATTGTTGTCGACATCAACGGCGGTACGGGATTTCGGCAAATCGATCAAATGCCCCATAGACGCCTTGACATTGTAGGATGTCCCAAGATATTTCTCTATGGTTTTCACCTTACCGGGAGATTCCACAATTACAAGAGTTTGTTTTTCCTGCTTTTTCTTCGCTTTCTTTGTAACAGTGCTTTTTTTCTTTGCCTTCGTTTTTTCTGCCATACTACATCCTTATAAGTTAATTTCCAAGAAATCCGCCATGGAAGAGGCCATTTCCATTCCTATCGAATCCCACGCCGGCATATCGCCGGAATCATCGTTATCTGCAAATTCAATATTCCATTTTTCAAGTACATCGCCTGCCGTATAAATTATTTCCGCTCCGTCGCCGGCAAGGTTGATCGTCCCGATTTTATCATGCAGTGAGCTGTACTGATGTTCCTGCAGCCCGCAAGACGCGACCCAAATATCTTTTCCCTGTTCCAGAGCAAAAGCCGCCGTAATTAACGCGCCCGATTTTTTTGGCGCTTCCACAATTATAACGCCGCGCGACAGTGCGGCAATAATCCTGTTTCTTGCCGGAAAGTTCCATTTAGCCGGCCTTGTTCCGGGAGGATATTCGGAAAGCAAAGCGCCGCCGCAATCCAGTATCCTTTTTGCCAGCCCCCTGTTTGAAGACGGATAAATTTCATCTACGCCGGAACCCAGAACCGCGTATCCGGGAACGCCGCTTGCGAGGTTGCCCCTGTGCGACATAGCGTCAATACCGAGCGCAAGCCCGGAAACTACCGAAAGTCCTGCCTTTCCCGCACCGTAAGCCAATGTATAGGCCTGATTTGCTGCTTCCGGACTTGGTCTTCGCGTGCCGACCATGCCAAGCAGTGATTTATTCGGATCGGGAAGAGCGCCCCTGTAATAAATAACAGCCGGCGGATCGTATATTTCTCTTAACAGCGGCGGATACTCTGGCTCACTCCATGACACCCAATTTATCGATCTGTTTCTGTGAACTGTCTCTATTTCTTCCGCTTGTGTACGAATCTTGTCAATATCCCAGAAGTTTTCGATTCTTCGCCCCAAAAAACGCTCCATATCCTCTTTAGTCTGCCCAGTCAAATCTTCTTCATTGTCAAAGACCTGTAGTATATTTATCTTTTCCGCAGGCCTTAAATGAGGTAAAAGAGAAACATATAAATCCAGCATTCCGCGGTTATTCATACATCAACCTCTGAACAATTTCAATGTTGTTTAACGCTTCCGCCTGTAAATCCTTGTTCTTTGAACGGGTAATAATCCTTTCGTAAGTTTCAATTGCCTGCGTATAACTTCCGGTTACGGCATGAGCCCTTGCAAGAATAAACATCGCATGAAAATCCGAAGTATTCATTGACAGATAACGCTCAAGATACGTTATTGCTTCCGCAGGGCGGTCAAGTTCAAATACATACAGTATTGCAAGGCCGTACATTGGCTTTGCATAGGTTACATCCAGTTCCAAAGCGCGTTTATATGAGTTTTCCGAAAGTTTATAATAATGCTCCCTTTCTTTTTCAGCGGAGGCGGAAAAGCCTACGACAGACTTTGCAACAATACCGGCGCTCACCCCGGTAAGATTGAAAAGGGACGCATCTTCGGGGGTAAAATAGATTGCCCTTTCAAGTGCTTCAAGCGCCTCATTGTGCAGCCCTTTGTCGGAAAGCCTGACGGCGAGGATTTTCCAGTATGCTCCCGTCTGCGCGCCCTCTCTTACATTCCGCTCAATCTGATCTTCATATAACGCAATTGCTTGCCTTAAACCTTCAATGGATTCAGGCGGACCGCCCTTGGGGCTTAATTCGGCAATACGGCGCGCCAGCTCCTTGTTTGTTTTTCTTTTATCAATTTGATACAAAGAGTAAAACAATAAGCTGACCCCAGCAATAACAAGTATAGCAAGTACAATTTCTTTAAACTGTTTCATTTCAATTCTCTCACTACTCCGTTGTTTTTAAACGGGGCAAAAAGCGCCGGTGATTCTCACGAAGAACACCTACATCCACATGAGTATAAATCTGTGTTGTAGAAAGGTCTGCGTGCCCTAAAAGTTCCTGCACTGTCCTTAAATCGGCTCCGCCTTTTAAAAGCCCTGTCGCAAAACTATGCCGTAAAGTGTGCAGGTGCGACGATGTTCCCGCGATAGCCGCCGATTTCGCGTAATTTTTCCAGATACCCTTTCTTGAAAGCCTTTTTCCGCTTTTCCCTATAAAAAGAGCATTACTCTTATTCACCTTACCTGCCAGTTTGGGACGAGCCGCCTGCAAATATTCCGTCAACCTGTCTGCCGCCTCCGTTCCAAAAAGCGTTATACGCTCTTTGTTACCTTTTCCCCTGACCTTTGCAGTACCGCCTTTAATATCAATGTCCCTGATGTTCAATCCTGCCGCTTCGGAAATTCTTAGTCCTGCCGAATAAATAAGTTCAAAAAGACACCTGTCGCGCATACCGCGGGGGGTGCCTGTATTTATTTTATCCAGCATTTCCTCGATAGTTTTTTTGTCCATTACTTCCGGAAGATGCACACGTCGTCTCGGACTTTCCAAAAGAAAAGCCGGATTATCCTTAACAAGCCCTTCATCCATCGCAAATCTGAAAAATGATCTTAGAGCGGAAACAGCTTTTGCCGCCGTCCGTGGATCAATTTTATCATTATTGCGCCGCATTGTAAGATACGCCGAAAGAAAAACCGCGTCAACCGCTTCCAGGGACTTTTGTTCCGCTTCAAGAAAATCAAGAAAACGGCGAATTTCAAGACGGTAACATTCTCTGGTTAAAAGAGAACGCCTTTCTATCGCGACAAGCCGGGAACAAAATCTGGTCAGTAAATCGTTTTTTTCCAAATTAACCATTCTCCGCCTTATCAATTTCCTGTTTTTCTTCCTTAATGGAACTATAATTTCTGATTACCGATGGGACATCCAAATCTTCATGAAACTCTTTTGGCGGCAGAAAAGATAAATATTCCTTTTTTTCCTGCTTCTGTACATATTTTGTAAAATCAAATAACTCGGTATCCGCGGTTTTTTTGCCGGCGGCCGATTTTGCTTCCCCACGGCTCGCACTGTCAAAACCGGTTGCAATTATCGTTAGCTGAATACTATCTTCCAGCGTAGGATCAATACTAAGACCATGAATAATAAGCGCATCCGGATCGCACTTGTCTTTAATAGTTTTGAGTATTGTATTGATTTCTACCATTTTAAGCTGAGTGGCGGCCCTTATATTTACAAGCACGCCGGTAGCGCCTTCTATATTGGTATCTTCAAGAAGAGGGTTATCTATGGCATTGGTAACAGCATCCGCCGCACGATTTTCACCTTTTCCGGAACCAATTCCCAGAAGAGCCTGCCCCTTCCCTTTCATAATTGTTTCTACATCGGCAAAATCTACATTTTGAAAACCTACTTCGGTAATCAATCCCGCTATTCCCTGTACTCCCAGACACAAAACTTTGTCAGCCTGTATATAAGCCTCGTCCCATGTTGTATTACTGTCAATAATTTTGAACAGGTGCTGATTGGGAATAATAATAATCGCATCGACTTCACCGGTCAGCTTCGCGATTCCTTCCATGGCAAGTTTTTTCTTGTACCGGCCTTCATATTCAAACGGAGTAGTAACAACCGCTACTGTAAGGGCTCCAAGATTCTTCGCAATTCTTGCGATAACGTGAGCCGATCCAGTGCCTGTTCCGCCTCCCATTCCCGCTGCCAAAAAGACCATATCAGCTCCGGCAAGAACCGAGGCAATTGCTTCCTGATCTTCTAACGCGGCTTTTTCTCCCTTTTCCGGCACGCCGCCGGCTCCGCGTCCTCCTGTAATCTTTACGCCAATCTGCACTTTAACAGGAGCCTTGCTTTTTGCACGAAGGTCCTGAATATCCGTGTTAATTGAAATAAATTCTACTCCGGGCAGTCTGGTTTCGATCATGCGATTTAACGCATTTGCTCCGGCTCCTCCGGTAGAAACAACCTTGATAACAGCCGGTACGGTTTCTTTATACGAATCAACATTACTGTCCTTGAGTTGTTCTTGTTCAGTGTCATCCAACTGCCTGAATTGAATAACCTGCGCCTTTTCATGCACCGCTAAAACGTTCATTATATCCCCCTCCGTAATATATATTTTTTTGACCTGTAGTTTTGATCAAAAAAATTCTTCTTTTAGCCACGCTTTAAATTTATCTATAAGCGCGGAACTTTTCTTTTCTCCCTGCCTCATGCCGGAAATACTTTCTGTATCAAAATTAGCGCGCTTGAGCCCTTCCAACGCAAGACCTACAACAGTGGCATAGGCGGGAGTACGGTACTCTTCAACTAACCCTCCCAAATCTTTTGTCGGTATGGGAGTTCCAAGCCGCGCCGGTAATTTTATAACACTGCTTGCAAGTTCTACTACACCGTGCAAATGCGCGCCTCCGCCCGTCAGCACAACGCCCCCGCCAAGATGGCGCGAAAGATTCAGGGAATCAAGATGCTGTTTTACCATCTTAAAAAGCTCTTCCATTCTTGGTTTTATGATGGTCAGTATTTGTGAACGGGGAATTGACATAGGCGGCCTTCCGCCGACACCCGGAACAATTACAATTTCGTCATCATCCAAAAACGCATCCCAGCAGCAGCCGGCATCAATTTTTATTTTTTCCGCATTGTCAAAAGAAATATTTTTTATTATGGATATATCGCTTGTAACCTGCGTTCCGCCCGCCGGAATGGTATATGTCGAATAAGGAGTCCCTTCAACATAAACCAAAACGTCGGTTGTCCCTGCTCCAAGATCGAGTAACACAACGCCTAAATCCATTTCCTCCTGCGTAAGAACGGCGCGCCCTGCGGCAAGCGTCTGCAAAACAAGCTCGTTTACCATAAAGCCCGCGCGGTTTATGCATTTAATTAAATTCTGTGCGCCTGTAACAGTACAGGTAATAATATGCACATCACATTCAAGCCGTATTCCAAGCATATCCAGGGGATTGCGCAGCCCTTTTTGATCATCTACTTTATAATTTTGAGGGATTACTTCCAGTATCTGCCTGTCGGTAGGTATCACAACGGCTTTTGCGGCTTCTATTACGCGATCAATATCTTCCTGGCTTATCTCCCTTTCTTTTGTATCGCGCTTTTTTCCCGATACGCCTACTACCCCGCGCGAATTAAGTCCGCTTATGTGGTTTCCGCCTATTCCTGCCCAACAGTCCTCTACCTGAAGACCGGCCATCATTTCCGCATCTTCTATCGCTTCGGCAACCGCGTGAAGCGTAGCTTCAATATTTACAACAACGCCTTTTCTTAAACCTGTGGACGGTTTTATACCCGCTCCGATAATTTTCAAGACTCCGTCTTCATCCCGTTCGCAAATAAGAACGCGGACAAAAGCCGAACCAATGTCTAAAGCGACAATAATATTATTCATAAGGAACTCCCCTTTATTTTATATGAGCCTATGCCGGAGCGAAAATCTATCTCCTGCGGTTTAGGAGTAACCCGATCAAAAACATTGAGCATAAGAAGCATATAACGTAAAATCTCCTCCGTTAAATTATTTTCAATTCTTACCTTTATTGAACTGTGGACAGGATAAAGAACAAGATCATATCCTTCCCACGATTTTTGTTCAATACGAATTTCAGAAATTGCCGAAAGCAGCTCCGGAGAGCCGCCGGCAATAACGGAAATTTTTTCCGCCAGAGGTACAAGGCTGGCGGGAAGCTGCATATAAACTTGCGGATTTTCAATTCCCGAAATAATGGGCAGGACGGCGGCTTCTGTGGAAAGGGAATCTCCGGTTTTAAAAAATACCCCCTGCCTGTCAATAAAAAGCGGCGTCTGTCTGCCGTTGACAGAAGCAAGCGTTACCGCCGCTGCCTTGCGCGGTATAAGCGAAATTGTCAATTTATCCGGAAAACGTTTTGTAACTCTTGCAGACTCTACAAGAATAATATTTGAAAGTTTTTCCTGCGCTTCCCTTACGTTAATTGACATAAAGGATGATGTTTCATCAATGGCGGCAACTTTTAGTACTTCCGCGCGGCTTAATTCCGCAAATGTTTGAACTTCTATTGTAGAAAATGGAATAAACGGGCTGATTACAAAAAGCCAAATCAATTCCGCGGCAAGGATAATTCCTGCTATAACCAAAAGACGTTTAAGCCCTTTTTCGATTTTTCTTGAAGACTTTGTTTTTGTTTCGTTTCCGCGGGCCGCGTATGAAAAGTTAGCTGTCATTTTCGCCCTCCGATAAACTATAAACCGCTTCGGCTGTGCCTTTTCTCGCGACATTGGCGATCATTCCCGCGCAAATAAGTGTAGTAACAAGGGATGAACCGCCGGCAGAAAAGAAAGGAAGCGGAATTCCGGTTGCCGGAAGCGCCCCTGAAACTACCGCCACATTTGACAGGGCCTGCGTTACAATAATTGTAGTCAAAGAAGCCGCAAGAAGCCGTCCAAAAACAGTCTGCGCCCTCCATGCCGCCCTGTAACCTAAAACCGCAAAAACCGTAAACAACGCAAAAAACAGTATTATGCCGATAAAGCCCGTCTCTTCAACATACGCGCTAAAAATAAAATCAGAATGAATTTCCGGTATGCTCTCTACCTTGCGCGTTCCCTCTCCTATACCTTTTCCCCAAAAGCCGCCGGAAACAAGCGCTGTGCGGCTTGCGTTAACCTGAAAGCCCGCTCCCAGCGGATCCCATTCCGGCCTTAAAAAACTTACAAGCCGCCTTACGCGGTGTTCTTTTGTAAATACCAGAAGCGCGGATATCGGTAAAATCATCACAATAGCGGCAAAAAAGTAACGGAAACGCATACCTGCCAGAAAAAACAGGATCATTGCGTTAAATACAATAAATACTGCCGTGGAAAAATTGTTCTGCATATAAATAAGTCCGAAGAAAAGCCCCGTAACAAGGACCGGAGGCAGTATGCCGGAATAAAAATTATCAAGATTATTCGCTTTTTTATCCATTATGTGCGCAAGATACAACGGAAGGACTACCTTTACCATCTCTGACGGCTGGTAAGAAATAGGTCCGATTTCAATCCAACGTGATGCGCCATAGCGTTCTACTCCTATACCGGGAACTCTTGTTAAGAAACATAAAAAAGCACAGATGCCAACCAGCGGCAGTATAAGTTTTCTAATCTTGTCCAGATCGATCAGGGAAAAGAAGAAAAATAAAACTATTCCTATTAAGCCGAAAATAACCTGTCTGATGATAAAATAATTACCATCCTTGAAAAAACGCAGCGCAAAAGCATAAGAGGACGAATAAAGTGTAGCAAGTCCCGTGCCTAACATTATTATTACGCAAATGAAAAAAGCGTGTACGATGTTTTTGTTAGGTGCACTTTCGGCATCCAGTTGATACATTTTTTCTCCCTATTGTATCTTTAATGTTGATAGAGCTATTATCGCAAATAACCCGCCGATTATCCAGAACCTTATAACAGTTTTTGTTTCAGGCCATCCTGATAACTCGTAATGATGGTGTAACGGGGCCATCTTAAACACACGCTTTCCGCGAAGTTTAAACGAAACAACTTGAATAATAACCGATGCGATCTCCAAAACAAAAACGCCGCCGATTATCAGTATTAAAAGTTCTTTTTTTGTAATAAGCGATACGACTGCAATTACTCCCCCAAGTGATAAGCTTCCTACGTCCCCCATAAACACTTCCGCAGGATGGGCGTTGTACCACAAGAATCCGACACAGGCGCCCGCCGCGGCAAGACAAAATACGGTGAGCTCTCCCGCTTCCGGTACATACGGAATACCAAGATACTCCGAATAATCAATACGGCCTGTTATATATGTAATAATCGCGAGAGTCAGAAACACAACTATTAAAAGACCTGCAAGCAGCCCGTCAAGACCATCGGAAAAATTAACCGCGTTTGATTCCCCTACAACCAAAAGAACCGCAAAAGGAATCCATACCCAGCCCATGTCCAGTACCGGATTTTTGAAAAACGGAATATACAAAAGGGTTGTATTTTCACCGCCGGTAAAATAAATCGCAAGAACAACAGCTATTGCCGCCGCGAATTGCAATGCAAGTTTCGCCCATGCCGGAAGCCCCGCAGAACTGCGTTTTGAAATTTTTAAATAATCATCCAAAAAACCAATTGCGCCGAATGCGATAAATGCGCACATTGTAATCCAGACCGCCCTGTTACGCAAATCTCCCCAGAAGAGCATCGCTATTACAACAGAAAGAATAATAAAAATTCCGCCCATTGTCGGCGTTCCTGATTTTTGCAGATGAGTCTGCGGACCGTCTTCCCTTATTGACTGTCCTATCTTTAATCTGCGGATAAGCTCAATAATTTTTCCGCCAAGGATATAGCAGATAAGTAATGTGGTAAGGGCGGCAAAAGCGCCGCGGAAGGTGATGTATAAAAACACATATAAGGGGGTAAAAAATTTAAACAACGGATAAATTATTTCAAGAAACATAATTCCCTCCGCCGTTGTTATCTGTCATAAATTCAAGATTTTCAAGTTTTCTGCCGATATATTCGATAGGGGAATTTCCTCTGCTGTTGTTGTTAAACGAAAAAAAACAAACGCAAGCAGATTGGGAAAGCCCGATGCCTGTAAAATCAGTAGCCATGCCCCTTCCCCTCCACAATCTTTACCTGTAATAAATCTTCAGGACGTATTTTTTGCAAATTAAGCTGGTTTTCCGCAATATATTCAATCCTGTACGGAGACGAATATTCGGTAATGCCGGCGATAAGTTTCTTGTTGCTTTCTATCCATTCCGCCTGCGTCTGTTCAAGGCGGGCTAATTCCCTGTTAAGATTCTGGTATCTGTTTGACTGCCACACCATCAGAGCTAGCAAAAGCGGAATAGAGACAGCCATAAAATAAAGAAAGAAACGTTTTTTCATCATTGCACATCCTCATCCAGAACTTTTTCTACTACGCGAAGCCTCGCACTTCGAGACGGAGGATTCCGCTCAATCTCTTCCTGTCCTGGTGCAATTCCCTTTTTGGTAAGCATATTGATTGAGCGGCGTCCCTCACATCTACATATCGGCGCTTGCGGCGGGCATGTACAGTCTTTATTCATCTCTTTGAAGAATTGTTTGATGATTCTGTCTTCCAATGAATGAAAACTGATGACTCCGAGCCTTCCCCCAGGCTCCAAGACCCTAAGCGCTGCCTCAAGGAGAGAAGGAAGCCGTGAAAGCTCCCCGTTTACCGCGATTCGCAGGGCTTGAAAAGTCCTGGTCGCGCTGTGAATCGGCCCATGCCTGTAAGATGCCGGTACAGCCCTTTCTACCAGCTCGGCAAGAGCGGATGTTGTAGTTATATTCCCTTTTTGGCGCTGATTTACAACGGAAGCGGCAATGCGGCGGGAAAATCTTTCTCCCGCATTGTTGTAAAGAAGGTCTGCCAGCTCCCGCTGGGGCAGACGAGAGAGCAGATCCGCCGCTGTCACTCCGCCCGATGTATCCAGTCTCATGTCAAGAAACTCGTCCTTTTCAAAACTGAAACCCTTACCGCTTGATTTATAATGGTAAGAGCTAATCCCAAGATCAAATAAAATAGTGTCCGGCCTTTTGAGCTCGGAAGGATACGCGGCAAAAAAGTCATGAGACCAGCCGTAAAAAAAATGCACACGATCGTAAAATTCCTGAAGCCGCTTTTCTGCTATGGCAAGAATTGCCTTGTCCGCATCAATACATACCATTTTTAAATCTTTAAATTTGGAAAGGAAGTAATAGCTGTGCCCTCCTTCCCCGGTATTTCCGTCGAGCATAAGCTCATTTTCTGTACGAGGACCGAGCAAGTCGAGAGTTTCTTCCAGTAAAACCGGGGTGTGATCATACTCTGCCATTACTGATTCCCGTCCTTACTGCTTTTTAATTTACTGCCGATTTCCTCAGAGACAGAGATAAAATCTTCCTTGCTTTCCGAATAATATTTGAGGTATTTTTCCCTATCCCAAATTTCAATATATTCACCCTGACCCATAACCAAACAGTCTTTGGATAAGCTTGCAAAATCGCGGTAGTTCTGAGGAATCTGAATTCTTCCCGCTTTGTCAATTTCAACGTCCTGAGAATTAAAAAGACGACGGCGGAAATCACGATCTTTCTTTGATAAAGGATTTGTGTTCCTGCTGTATTCAGCTAACATATCGTTATATACGCTTGTGGGAAAAAGCCATAAACAATCATCTAACGCGCACGGATTAAGAGTTATCTTCTCGTCGCCTAACACTCTGCGCAAAGCGGCAGGCAGGCTGATTCTGCCTTTTTCATCAAGAGTAACATCAAATTGCCCTGTCAACTTCTCTACCACTTTATCCTACTTTCTCCCACTCAGTCCCATTTGACTATCATTCTAACTGAAATTTACCACCAGTCAAGAACTATTGATAATGTTTTTCTTAAAAATTGAAATTTTTCCATAAAAATACTATACAATCATGAAGTAAATACACATAATTGCGCCAAATTCGCGCTTTCGGTATGATTTTTCTATGTTTATATCCGAATATTTCATTGTTTTTCCCGAGGGCGACGTTCAGGAAATTGAGGGACGCCTTCCTTTTAACTCTATAGTTGATATGAACGGCAATGTTCTTTATCCGCCTCTGCCGACAAACAAGATGATTGCCTTTAAGGTTGCGGGGATTAAAACCGATGAAAAAAAAGGCACGAGCGAAACATATCATTTTCTGGAATTGCTCAGCGCAGAGGAATTAATTGAGTACACTTAAAAAAAAGTTACCTGTCTCAAAGAGCAAAACAAAACCGAAGGCTGGCGCAAAAAAGCCGAAGCCGCCTGTCTCCAAAATCGGGACAATGAAGGAAAGCAGTCTTCACCGCAAGCTGAAATTCAGTTATGCAGGAAGGGGGGGACAAACCGAAGTTGCCGCGGGTGAGTATATTGCGGACGGAAGAAGAAAAGACGGCGAATATATTGAAATCCAGACAGGCAGTTTTGCCCCGTTAGCGGGCAAGGTAAAAGAGCTTGCCGCCGCCGGGAGCGTCAGGATTATACACCCCATTGGAGTAAGCAAAGTAATTGAAGTTTACGAACCGGGCAATCCATACGGCGCCATGCTCTACCGCCGAAAAAGCCCGCTAAAAGGCACACAATGGAACATTTTTGACGCTCTCCTGCACGCTCCCCTTTTGCCGTTAACTCCCGGATTAAAGATAGAAATTGTTTTTGTAGACATTCTGGAAAAACGTATAAAAGACGGAAAGGGCTCATGGCGCAGAAAAGGGGTCAGCCTTCACGACAAAGAACTTGCCACCCTGCACGAGTCTATCCTTTTAGAAAAACCGGCGGACTATCTGCGGTTTGTTCCTTTTAAGAAGAAGGAAGAGTTTACAAGCGCCTCTTTTGCCAAGAGCACGGGGATTAGTACCGACACGGCAAGGAAAGTTTTGTATGTTTTGACGAAGATGAAGGTAGTTAAGAGGATGGGGAAGACGGGGAATTCCTGGGTTTATGTCAGGATGTAGCAAAATGTATATTTGAAGATTGGCTCTATGCAGTCAGGCAGGCGGGGCGCGCACCGGAAAAACTCTGGGGGAACCTGCTTCCGAGCCCCTTTCAGGGTCTCTACAGCAGAGAGCCCCAGAAGATGTTTTTCCGGCACGCGCCCCGCCTGCCTGACTGCACATAGTATATTTTGAGCATACATTTCTATGGCGTATAGGGGGAATTGTTAATTTTTATAAAAAACGCTTTCCGGTTTTCCAATTAGTACCAACAGGAAAGCGTGGCTCGTATTTGCAAAGCATAATGCTTTGCCGGGAAGCGGTTTGTTCTGCGGCTGCCTTGCACTCCGCAGGGCTCAGGGGCGCACCAAACGGAAGCCGATATTGTTGTTCCTGTTGTTCGGGTTGTTGTTGTTCCGATAGGCCGAACGGACGTTCTTCGCCGAATTGTTCCAACTCCCGCCGCGTTTCACACGGTTAGCGCCAGAGACCGCTCCCCTTTTTCACATAACATTTTTCTGAAGCGGTTTGTTCTTGCAAGATCGATTGCCGCAAAAACACTCCGCACACGTTCTGCCGCTTTTTCTTCGGTAATGCTGCCTTGATGCAGTAAAGCGGTGATTTCTAACATGCGCCCGGTAACCCTCCTTTTTGATTTGCGCATTAGGTAAATTCCTTTTTCCTTAATGAGAAAACCAAGGAACGGCAGACCGGAAGTTGAACTTCCAAATACCGGCGGTTTGAGCGTAAGGTTAAGGTTTTCTTTTACATAATCGTTTATTTTCGCACACATATCTTTCAACTGCTCTTTTGATGTTGACCACAGAACAAAGTCGTCCATATAGCGACAATAAGCGGACGGGTGCAGTATTTCAAGAATATGATGATCCAAAAAGGCAAGGTGCATGTTGGCGAAAAACTGGCTTGTCAGGTTGCCGATGGGAACGCCTCTGCCGGGCGTTGTTTCGTAACTGTCAATAATGCCGTCGAATAATGTGATAACCCGCGCGTCTTTTATCAGATGCCGTAATTGGGTTTTGAGTATTTCATGATCGATTGAATCAAAATATTTACGGACATCCAGTTTTAAAAAATACGGGTTGTGTTTACACTGCCTAAACGCATACTTGGCGGCTGCATGAGTTCCTTTTCCTTTACGGCAGGCGTAACTGTGCCATATCAAAGGGCGTTCAAGGATCGGCTCTAAAATATTCATTATTGCGTGGTGCATTATCCGCTGTTCAAAAGGGGCGGTGCTGATGGTTCGCAGTTTTGGGTCTGTTATCAGAAAAGATGTGTATCCGCCCCATCCGGGGTTCAGCGCTGATAATTTATCGCGTAACACACAGAGGTTTTTGTCAAGATTTTGGCAAAAGCTGACGGCTTGCGGGCTTGAGCGGTTTCCGCGAAGAGCTTTGAGGAACGCAAGGCGGATATTGTTATAATCTACGATACGCTCAAAAAGAAGGTTCTGTCTTTTCATTTGCCCCTTGTTCCTGCGGCATTTGCGCCTCTTGCGCGAACAGATTGATAACCGCCTCGCCGTATTGTTTTACTCTTGATTCGCCTATGCCGGAAATTGAAAGCAAATCTTTTGCCGTCTTTGGCGGTTTTTTTACCATGCCGGCAAGATGATCGTTGGTAAAAACGGCGTATACGGGTATGCCGGCTTTGTCGGCGATTTCTTTTCGCAGGTTACGCAGTTTGTCATACAGCGCATATTCCGTTGGGTTCAGCACTTCGCGGTAATCTATTCGCTGGGATGAATTGGACGCGCTCTTGCCGCCTTCGCCGCCGGCGCTGCCGTATTCGACCAGAAACACCCAGCCTGTTCCGCGATCGCCGTCAATGAGTCTTTTATCAACATTAATAATGCGGTGGGAACGTAAAAACACGTTTAACTCGTCGGTTACGGATTTTTCGCCGAACGGGCTGACGTAGAAACTGGCGAACTGGGTTAAAAGGGGCATACCTGTTTTCCTCCCAATAAAATCCACCGCCCTTCGGGCGGAAATTGATCGTTTTTCCTCTAACCTACAAAACCCGTCAGATGTCACCTAACGCACTGAACAGCGCGTTTCCCGTGAATGATGCTCCGGCGGCAGGTGGCTTTCGCTGCGCGCTTAACGCGCTCCGCTCGCGAACCTTCGGTTCGACGCCCCCTCGCCGCCTACGCTGCTGAGCCGCAGAACTCAGGGGCGCACAAGCCGGAAGCCGATATTGCTGCCCCTGCTGCCCGGGTCGCCGTAGTCCCGATAGGCCGAACGGACGTGCTCCGCCGAATCGATCCAACTCCCGCCGCGAATCACACGGTCAGCGCCAGAGACCGCCCCGGTCGGGTCAGTCTGCGCACCACTGGAATAATCGCCGTACCAGTCCCAGCACCATTCCCATACGTTTCCGCTCATATCATACAAACCAAGTCCGTTAGCTGCTTTTTTCCCTACCTCATGAGTTTTATAGTCGCTGTTATCTTCGTACCATGCCACATCACCAACAGTGTTACTTCCCGCATAGGTATAACTTCCCGGTGAACCATTGCCCCCTTTAGCCGCATATTCCCATTGCGCCTCGGTCGGCAGGCGGTAACCGTTTGCAGAACTATTCAGCGTTATCGTCCATTTCAGATTATCGTAATAGTTTGTGTTATTTGGATCTTTATTAACTTTATCTATGGCGTAATACGGACTTAAACCTTCCTTTACACTCAATGCATTGCAAAACTCTATTGCATCATACCAGCTTACACTCTCCACAGGACGTTTCGACTGTACCTCTCCGGCCGCAGGGCTGGATGTATAATAACTGGGATTGCTGCCACTCCCCATTACCGCTACCCATTGCTCCTGCGTTACCTGATATTTGCTCATCTTAAAACCAGTCAGCGTTACCGTATGCACCGGTCTTTCATCACTGTAGCCATCGCTTGTGTCCGGATTCCCCATCTGAAAACTACCGCCGGGAATATTGACCATTTCAATCGGCAACGATGATTCGATGATTATTGGTACAGTTTCTTCTTCATCGTCACCGCAAGCGGTAAAACTGAACGCGATTGCCGCAATAAAAACGGCAAGCCCAAAAATGTGCGCGAAACGAGTCATGAATTTGTTTTTCATGCTAATTCTCCTTATCTGTCATGCTTAAATAAAAAAAGCCGGTGTCTCCGCATACGCAGAAATCCGGC